>JAFXNQ010000020.1 GCA_017529425.1 Bacteroidales bacterium
GGAAACCGCCGATTTTCCAGCGGACGCCGATGTTGCGGGCATCGGTCTTGAAGCATACCGCCAGACCGGTGGACATCTCGGCCTGCTGGCCGCGCAGTCCGTTCATGCCGTAAGGCTTCGGGTCGAAACGCTGGTACACGCCGCCCGTAGGCAGCGCCTTGCCAATCACCTTCAGTTCATACGCGTGTACATAAAGGCGTTCCTGGGCGCCAAGTGCAACGGCCACCAGTAGGAAAACGCAAACGAGCGCCGCCTTCGCGGCTAAAAACTTTGTTTTCATGAAACAAATTTATATAAAATCTGGCGATTATAGGCCAGTTTACATAAAAATCAAGACCGCTGTCTTATCTTTGTTGGCAAGCGGTCATCGCCTCCCGGCGTGCCGCAATAGTATAATGTTTAACGGGCTTGGTGTCCCAAAATTTGTAGAGCCTATGCGACAAGTATGCGGTCTTGACGTCCACAAAGATAGTGTCTTTGTGTGTATTCTCAATGAAAATGGCGTTGTTTTTCAAGAAAAATTTGGTGTTCTGACCACGGAACTCGAACAGCTGCTCGGCATAATGCGCGAGCATGATGTAACAGAAGTCTGTATGGAAAGCACCAGTATCTATTGGATGCCTGTATGGCGTGTATTGGAGCCTTACTTCGATTTGAAGCTGGTTAATCCATTCTTCATCAAACAACTTCCCGGCAAAAAGAGCGATGTGAAGGATGCAGAATGGATAGCGACCTGCCTTCACAAGGATCTGATCAAAGGGAGTTACGTCCCGGAAGACCGTATCCAGCAACTCCGTCAGTATGACAGGCGTATATTCGATTTGGATAAGGATATCGTCTATAAACTGACCAAGTTGGATGCGGCTCTCCAGCGTTGCAACATTCGCATCAGCAACTATCTGTCAAACACAAACCTGAAGGGCTATAAGGAGCTGGTCGGCAAGATTGCCGAGGGAATCACCGATCCTGAGGTGTTGATTAAGGGCATTCATGGCCGAACCATTAACCGCGTAGGACGGGATGTCATTCTGGGGGCTCTGACTGGTGTTATATCCGAAGCCGATTGTGACATGATCCGCCAGTTGCGCGATGAAGTGGAACTGGCGGAGAAGCATAAGGATGAGTGCCAGTCCAAGATGGACACCCTTTGCCGCCAATGGTTCCCGGACGAATATGCACTCCTCCAAACTATCCCCGGAGTCAAGGCAAGGTCGGCCACCGCCATCCTTGCCGAACTCGGGAACGACGTGGAAGCCTTCCCGGATGCCGCCCATCTGACATCCTGGTGTGGGCTGAAGCCACGGAATGATGAAAGTGCCGGCAAGATCAAATCCCGAAAGATCACTCACGGAAACAAATACTTGAGGAAAACTCTCATTGAGTGCTCTTGGGCAGCCCGCCGCACACAAGGTTCATTCTATAGCCGCTTCAGCTATCACCAGACCGTCGTCCGCAGAAAGAACAGCATGAAGGTTCAGGTCGCCGTCGCCCGGAAGATGTTATCCGCCATCTGGTTTATTCTGCATAATCATGTCCCATATAGGGACTATACTCCCACTCCTGAGGAGACTCCTTCTGATGATGTTGTCACGACCGAGTAATCGGCCGCTTCAATATATACCGCATACTGTAAGGTCATTATCTTTGTGGTGGTACGACCCCGTGCACAAATTGGCTCACGCTTTATGCGGCTTAGGAGGCCTGTTTGAGATCTTCAACTCGTAGAGGAAAGTGTTTTATTATCTCCCAATGAGCGTCTGTCGTCAGGGCGGATGAAGGATAACCGCGTATCACTACGCACGGCGATGCCCCCTCGCCAACAAAGGACAGCGGTCTAATCTTGATTTATAGAGGAAAGATAAATATTTCCAAGATTTATTTGTAAGTTTGTATATAAAATAATCACGGAATATGATACGGATATTTGCCTGGATTGTGGCAGCGGCGCTGCTCTCACTCCC
>JAFXNQ010000021.1 GCA_017529425.1 Bacteroidales bacterium
CGATATCATCGCCTAAAGCGCGGCGACGTGCCCTATAGCGTGTTCTGAAGCCATTCGGCGTGCTCTGGTTTGACGGATTGTCAGCAATAGAGGAATAAAAAAGAGAGTGACCAATAATCTCTTTTTAGTCACCCTCTTTTTGTGCCCATGCGGGCACTTATTTTACTAGGGGGCTCCGCCCCCTAAAACCCCTGCGGCGCAAAGCGCCGGTACAGACAACCGTCTGTCTTTTTTTTGTGCCCAGAACAGGGGATATTCATTATTTATATCAGTAGTTAAACTGGAGTTCGTCAACGTATAGGACCGAATTGCTGCTGCCGGTGAAAAACTCACCCAGAGCGCTAGATAGAAGACTGATCCCTACATACGTAGGGGTGGCGTCTTTCCTATAAACGATAGGAATCTCAAAATGGACGTAATCATCGGTGGCTTTTGTCAGTTTCATAACGCCCCTACCAATCAAGTGGGAATCGGCTTCCGGGTCGAAATGTCCTTCACTTGTCACTCGGTGTAGCACGTGGGTCCAGTCGTACAGGGCCACTTCAATTTGACCAATATCCGTTTTCCCCTTCATGGACAAATAGGGCTCCTTGGTGCAGTTGACAACGCCGGGCAGGTAGTGATAATATCCCGACAGGCTCTTGGGACGTTCTTTGAAAGGCGTTCCATTGTCCATTTCTATTCCTGAGAAGTTCACAACTCGAAAGAAATGACCCGTAAACAGACTGCCGGCAGCAAAGCACCATGTTATTTTCCTGCTCACTATTTTAGCGGCCGCTTTTCCCGGCCCTGGAACAGCCACGTGTTCGTATTCAGGCATAGTGGTATTGATGCCCAAAACCTTCATGCCGCGATTGGCGCTGTCCCATACAAGCTGGTCTTCACTGGCTCCTTTGGGAAAAGGATTCCAGGATAGACCTTGCTTGGACCACACGTCAAAATCCATATTGTACAGTTGCTGCGCTTGTAGGACCTGGCACAGACATAGAATTGCTAATATGACAGATACTTTTTTCATAGATAAACAGTTTTCGGGTTGCTTCCAGAAAAGTGCACTGGTAGAACATCATTTAATCTTTTTCCAGATAAAGGCGACCAGCGGTCCTGGCAGCAGCGCAATGAGCGGCGGAAGCCATACGTTCATAAAACCGGGACTGATAACACGGCGGCGGTGGAACATGGCGTGAAGTGCGCGTTTCACCAGCCACTGCGGGGTTTTGATAAGGCCGATACGTACGCCCAGGCGCATAGTTTTGTCGCTCATGCGGTATAGCGGTGTGGCGACAGCCGCCGGGCAAACGGTAGTGATACTCACATTGTACGGTTTCAATTCATAGGAAAATGACCGACCGAAACTTTTGAGGTAAGCCTTCGTGGCCGAATAAATTGTGATGCCGGGCGCCGGAATGCGGGCGGTCATAGACGATACATTCAGAATATAGCCGCTCCCGCGCTGCTTCATAGCGTTACCGAAAAGTACGCACATCCTGGTTACTGTAACTACGTGAAGGTTTACCATAGCCTGGACCCTTTCCAGATCCTCTGTCTGAATTTCTTTAAAAAAGAACATTCCGGCGTTGTTAACGAGAACATCCGGCAGGAGTTGCTGCGTACACCACTGGAACAGGTTGTCGGCGGCATCTGGCACGGCCAAGTCCTGAAAGCGGGAGATGACATTGACCTGGAATTGAGTACGCAGCGCTTCCGCCGCCGTGTCCAACTCTTCCTGCCGGTTGCTCACTATGATAAGGTCATATCCACGGCCAGCAAGCTGCCGTGCATATTCCAATCCCATACCGGAGCTTCCACCAGTGATTAATGCCGTCATTGAGTCTTTACGGCCTCTTTGAAGTTCTCTATGAGTGTGCCGGCCGACAGTGCAATGTCGTATTGCTCCATGGACTGGGCATAAAGCTTACCTTGCTCCCAACGCTCCTGAGGGTGAGCCAGCCACCAGTCCATTTTGGCAGCCAGAACTTTGGAGTCCTTCTCCGGGAAAATGCTTCTTTCGTCCAGGGCAAATTGGGAGGTCCCCGTGTGGTAGCCTGCGGCAATTACCGGCACAGCGGCCTGCTGAAGGGCTTCCATGATAGAGAGGCCCTCCACCTCAATGGTGGCGCAGTGGATGCAAAGGTCGGCCCCGGCAGCAATCTCCCGGAGTTCGTCCCGGGTATAGAACCCGAAGACTGGCTTGTATTTGACAAGCCCGTCCTCGTAGAGTTTCATGGCCATCTTTTTGTAGGCTTTGGCTTTTGGCCCCTGTCCGGCGAAATGAAGCTGAATACGGTTTGCAAATGCCGAGTGGCGGATGGCCTCAATAAGCGTGGGCTGGTCTTTTTCTACGGAAAGACGGCCGATATAGACAATCTTCAACGGGCGCTCACAGTCCAGATAATCGGCCGGCATTTCTGCGGGGCGGATGCATTGGTCCGGAATGAGACCGTTAGAGAATACCTTCAGCTTGGAAGTGAAATGGTAGCGCTGAAGCCTCTCGTATACATTCTGAGTGGGGCACTGAACGAAAGCACAGTGATTGAACACCCAGTCCCTCCATAATTTGAGCATTAAACTGTTGATTCCGTGCCACCATCCCATGGCCAGGGAACAGAAAATATTCTCCGGGTGAAGATGATAGGTACCTGTTATCGGTTTCCCCAGCCGCCTGGCTATTCGTATGGTCTTTATTTCCAGCACAAAAGGCTCTTCCAGATGGACTACATCAGCCCAGCGGACAGCCTTTTCAATGATGTCCTTCTTGCTGGATGCAAACTGGTAACCGTGAGCATCGATAATGGGCTGGAAGATAGGAAAATAAAATTTGGGCAGCAGAAACTCCGGTTGCGGGCCGTTGGGGTCCTGGTTGGGGCCGGATAGCACACGGACATCCTCACCGGCGTCTCTGAGGGCCTGAACGGTACGTCGGGCCGATGCCGACAAGCCATTACCTGTTGCGTAGAAATTATTTAATACAAATAGAATCTTCATGCTTGTTTAAAGTCGATTGGGGTCGATGCCGCGTTCCCAGATGAGGTGGGTGATGTCGATGCGTTTGCGGTTTTCTACCTTGTAGAGGCGCTGGTTGGTGGTGCGGTGGTTCAGCGGCCCTAGTTTTTCTATGTAGGGCCCCAGCTTGATGTAGTTGAATACCCGCCAGTAGGTGTTGGGTACCTCGGTTCGGCCGGAATAGAGGGCAATCTCTATGTCAGGGTGGTTGTCGCGTATGTGCCAGGCCAGGTCAAGGAACGATGCATCATCCTGTCCCTCCCCGAAAAACAGGAAGCAGTTCACGCCAAAGTTGTCGGCCAACAGCTCGTCAATAATATCTGTTGTGAGCTCTTCGCCGACATTTGTCTGCAGGAACGGCGAGTGGCAGCCCGGACATCGCATGGGGCAATTGCTGACATCTACGGCAAGAGATACCTTTCCAGGTATCTCTTCCAAAACCACAGATGTCGCCTGTGGAACGTATTTGATCATCTGCTAATCCTCTCTTATTTTTCTACAGTGGTGGGTACTTCACTGGGGTTGTAGAAACGTGCCTTGGCCTCTGTCTGGCGCATCTCACTAAAAGAAGAGACTCTCTTGAGGTAGCCGATGACGCGGGTGAGGTAGTCGAGATTCTTGCTACCGCACTTGGGGCACTCGTGCAGGGTATCCTTGCTGATGTATCCGCATTCGTTGCAAACGGTGTTGCGGCAGTTGAAAGTGAAGTAGTTGGTGCCATAATGGGCGGCTACGTTAAGCAGTTGGCGATACTGCTCAAAGCTGAGGTGCTCCTGTACGTTCATATGCAGTGCGCTGCCACCGTCCAGATACTTCACGTAATCGTCTCCGTGGAGTTTGAACTTGTCAATCATTGAGAGTTCAGTATCCTCGGGATTGTAGAAGTATGAGCTGTACATGTTGTGGTGGGGCGATACAAAGTAGCCGTCGCGCTTGTCCCACTTGTAGTTCTTGCCGGAGAGGTTTTCGCCGGGAACGAACTCGGTGTTGAACATCTCGTCTGGAGTTCGGTCCTTGCGGTTGCATACGTTGATGGTCTCCAGCATCATGTTTACGAAATCCTTGTAGTCGTTGTTGGGAGACACCTTCAGGCCGAGGAATTCGGCTGCATCGGTGAGGCCGTTGACGCCTACGGTGAGGTATTGCTTGCGCATGTTGATGAAGCCTGCGCGATAGACATCGAGCATATCGGCTTTGAGGAAATCCTTGATAATCTCGTTGAATGCGGTCTGGTACTTGTGAACGGCCTCGGTCTCGTCGGTAATCTCTTCACGGATGTACTGATAAAGCTTTTCGCGGTCGTACTCCTCTGTGCCGAGGGCTACGCCACGCTTCATATCCACCCGCTTCTCGTTCTTGAAATACTTGATGGCGGCGTTCTGCACCAGACGGTTGAGGTTGATGGTCATAACGCTCTTTGACCCGGTCGCAACCGAAGCCGTACCCATAGAGTACTGGTGGGTGTTGTGGTTGTGTCCGTCTTCTTTCTGAATCTCGTTGCGCAGGCGGCAGCAACTGGAAAGGCTGTCGGGCGAGTTGGAGATGTAGCAGAAGAAACTGTGCCCCTTGCTCCACATGCGTGCGGTGAAATCTGCATACTCCTTGTCGGCATAATCGTCGCCGCCGTCGGTCAGCAGGGCCATGGTCTCAACCGGGAAGGTGAGGACGTAATGGTTGCGCTCCTCGTTGAACCAGTTCATGAAGTGTTTCTGCAGCCAGCTGAGGGTCTCCCAGATGGGTGCGGTGCCGTCGGGGAAGCGGAAGTCTCCGAACACACCCTCAAAGTACGGCTTGTCAAAGTAGCCGATGTTCCAGAACACTGTCTGGTAGCCGCGGTTTCCGGCCGGCATGTTCATAGAGTGTACCACCTGCTGGAAGTAGTTGTCGATGACCTTGACAAGGGTGCGCTGTTTGAGGTTGTTCTCCACGACAGTGTCCAGCTTGGTGAGGTAATCGTCGCCATAATCCTTGCGCAGGAAGTAGTCGAAGTACATAAGGAATTCCGGAGTGGCTACGGCACCCATGAACTGTGAGCTCACCGAATAGACCAGGTTGATGAACTCGCCGCAGAAACTCTTCAGGTCGGTGGGAGCGACCGAAACACCGCCCAGTTCGCGCAGACCGCTCTCCAGGAACGGATACATCGTGATTGCCACGCAGTAGGGGTAACCCGGCGTACCGCTCTCGTCGTGCTTGTAAAGCACGTGGCTTTCCAGGTCAGCAACATACCTGTCGGCAAGTTCGCGACCATACAGGGATTTGATCTTGTCCTGCATGATGTAGCGGTTCTGCTTGATGTTGTTTTCTTTGTAGAGTTCCTGGCCCAGGGTAACTATATTTTTTCTTGTGATGTTTGCATTAGCATCAAACTTGGAGCCCGTTGCCGCATTGGACGCGTTGATGTAGTCTTTGATAAAGTCTCTTTTCTTGCGAAGGTCGAGGCCGGAATCAAAGCGCTCTATGTATTCAAGGGCAGCTTTCTTATTGATTGACATCAGGGATTCCACCACCTGGCGGCGGATCTCCTGGCTGGAGATCTTGTCGTAGATATACAGGTTGTCTGTGATGGAGACTACCACCTCCTCGGGGCATTTCTGTCCGGTGGCGATATAAGCCTGGCGGATACCTCTTTTCAGTTTTTCGTTGTCAAATTCTTCGTAAGTGCCGTTGGTCTTTCTAACGTCCATTTCTTATGCGCGGTTATTTAGTGTTATGGCTGTTATATACAAAGTATGGAGGATAAAAAAGCGGGACTGCCCGGGGCAGCCCTCTGCTTTTTTGTTTCCCGATTGTAAAGTTGCAAAATCTACCTGCTCGAAGGAGTGTTGAAAATAGGAAGTTTTCAACAGGGTTACTAACAAAGTGGGCCCGCGATGCTTCTGGGCAGGTTTTCTTAAAAAAGAAAACTATTGGCCGATAATCCTCCTTGCTTCTGGCGTCAGATAAGGCGCAATCTCCTCGAAAGAAACCGTGAAAGAGGGCATACCGGCAGCGTAAGGAGCAATCTCATATTGCTGATACACAAATACTAAGCCGTCTTCACAAGGGTATGGCTGCCAAGCCGGGATGGGAATCAGGTCTTTCTCCAGCAGCAGATACTCGTTGAGGTTGCTGTCGTTGATTTGTGTATCTGCATCGGCAAAATACTCAACCAGCCCTTTGCGCAACAGTGGCTGGATATCTTCCTCGCAACCGGGGGCTATGAACTGCTCAACAATGCTGCCTGTTGCCTTGTCAAAAGTGATGCATCCTGCTCCGGTCACTCCGCCGTGTGCACCGCCCATATAGATGTAGTCCTGCGACTGGAAAACTGCGTAATAATCGGCATCGGTAATCATCTCCAGCGAGAACTCGTACTCCCATCCGGGCATGCGGGATAGAATCTCCTCTTTCTGGGCATCGTCAATGCCGGTATCCTGGTTGATATACTCCGCCCTTTGCCTGACGTCATCGTCTGCCCCGTCGGAGATAACCTTGAACGCGTTGTCATAATAATACTTCACACAACCCTCGGTATCATTAATGTCGCCGTCATACGGGTCAAACAGCCGTTCCTCCTCATATGAACCTATGTGAGAAAGCTGATTGTCCATCACGCCGAACAGATTCTCACGAATGGCCCTGGCAGAGTGGTTGTTCCCATCGGGCAACTCCGCGGAGAACTTTATTGAAGCGTGGTCTGTGGACTCTTCATAGCTGTAAACCCTGGTCCGGAGAGGGGCTGTCGTGTTAACGCAAGACCAGCAGACCGCCGCTGCCAGAGCGGCCGGACACAAGATTGACAATAACTTTTTCATTGCTGTATTACCGGATAGTTAAAAAATCAGTCATCAGACTCGCCCATGATGATTATCAGGTGGTCGCCTTTTTCCAAAACCATACTTCCGTGCGGTACCAGAAAACGGTCGCCACGGCGCACCATCATCACCCGGATGCCGTGGGGCAGGCCGAGATCGCGCAGAGTGGAGCCATTTTCCAGTTCGGAGTCCGACACGATATGGTCGCGTAGCAGCCCCATCTCCTCAGGTATATCCATCCCGAATGTCTCAACCTCAGGGTCTTTCTCATATGTGAGGTTCAACGCCCGTGCAAACGGCTCCAGCGTCATACCTTGAAGAATCATGGAGATCAGGGTTATGAGGAACACCGTATTGAAGATGTCGGTTGCACCGTCAATGCCGGCAATCACGGGGGCGAGGGCGAACAGTATGGGACCGGCTCCCTTGAGCCCTACCCACGAAGTGAACAGCTTTGCCTTGAAGGAGAGTTTGCAGAACGGCGCCAGTGAGATAAGCACGCTGGCGGGACGGGCCACAAACATCAAAAACAGCCCTATCAGCAGTGCCGGGCCAAGCGAGGAGAGCATTGTGGAAGGCCGGGCAAGCAGACCCAGCATGAGGAACATGAGAAGCTGCATGAGCCATGTCATTCCGTTAAAGAAGCTCAGAATCTCCTTCTTCCTCTTCAGTTCCACTTTATTCGCGATGGTGATGGCGGTAATGTAGAGCGCGAGCAGGCCGTTACCGTGAAGCACGGTGGATATACCGTTAGCGAAGAACCCGATGCTGAGGATCATTATGGAGTAGAGCGCAACGCTGGGAAGAGATACCTTCTTCAAGATCCATCTGGCTCCCTGGCCGACAGCCAGTCCGACAGCCACACCCACCACAATCTGCAGCGCGATGACAATCAATATCGAGATCCCCAGGGCTCCCGCACTCGCTTCAGTTGCATTCATGGAGGTGATGATTTTAATCAGAATAAGGGTGGCGCTGTAAGCCAGCGGGTCGTTACTACCGGACTCCAACTCCAGCATAGGGGCAAGGTTTTCCCTGAGGTGCAACTTCTTGTCGTTCAAGAGTGCGAACACCGATGCGGAGTCGGTGGACCCCATGACGGCGGGGAGCAGGAAGCAGCCAAGCGCCGCTGCGCCGTATTGACCGCCTACTATCAAATAGATGAAGGTGCCTGTGAATAATATGGTTAGCAGCAGCCCCACCGTGGAGAGCATGATGCCTGGTTTGAATACAGGTCTGGTATGCTCCAGCGATGTCTCCAGTCCAGCTGTGAATATGATGATGGTGATGGCAAGGTGGCCGATGAACTCGGCTCCCTCATAGTCCGCGAACTGAAGCCCCAGTCCGTCGGCGCCGGCCACCATACCCATAATCAGGAACAGCAGCAGGGACGGAACACCAAACTTGGAACCGACTTTCATCACCAGAAGGGCGCTAAAAATCAGTACGGACATAAACAGGAGCAGATGCTCCGAGAGCAGGTTCACCGAAAAAAACGAAAGAGGAGTCATTTCACGAACTTGACATTAAAGGTCGTATGTCAGACCAAATGTGGCACACTTGTAGGTGGGCTGCAGCGGGGTGCTTTTGTCTGGAATGGTGCCCCCGAAGCCGTTTGCAAGCCCTGCGTTGAGGCGGAACCTGTGGAAGCATATGCTTGCGGCGCCCCCCCATACCAGGCCGTGAGCTCCCGTACCGATGTTGGCGGTGAAGTCTAACCAGTCCACAGGGTTGCAGGCCAGTGCAAAGCGTCCTTCCCAATAGGGCATCCACTGATAGCCGACATATTGTCCGGTGATACCAGCCGACAACCTTGAGTAGAAAGGCATGGAGTATTTTGCACCAAAGCTGGCAGAGAATGGGATACTGTTGAAACGGGTCTTTGTTTCAGATGAAACGAGCCTGATCTGATCCAGAAACTCATCCTTGAGAGCGTTTGCCTGATCCAGAAGCCCATCTTCGTTGAATTCTTCAACGGAGAGGTCTTTAAGGCCGGTGAAAGTCACGGAGCCGGCAGAACTGGAGGCGTTGCCAAAGTACCAGAATATGCCGCCCAAGTCAACCACCGATGCAGCCAGGTTAAGATTTTCAGTGGGATTGACGGCTATACCGAGGTCGATTGCGGCACCATAGCTCTTGGGTAAATGGACTATGCCGTTGTAGGTAAAGTCTTTGAAATTAACGTAACCGTCATCCCCCACTCCAAAGCCGATGGTATGGTCGGTGAGTCTCATCTCGGCTTCGATATCGGCCTGGTACCTGCTCTGGCTTGCGCTCAAATCAAGGCGCGTAACATTGTAGTCGAGCGCATAAAAACCTCCCAGGAGTTTCACGCGGGCACCGATGGAGAAGACGTCGCTCAATTTGCGCGAGTAGCCGTATGCAAGTTCTGCATAAACGTCGCACTGGGCTCTAAGCCTGCTGAAATCAAACGTGCCTGCGGTGGTGCCGTTCTTGGCCAGCATGCAGAGTTCTCCCGGGACGGAGAGTGCGTACATACCGCGGATGTTGAACTCGAAGGTATGCATGGCTCCGTTGCGGAACATTCCATAGGAGAACATGTTGAAGTCGAAATTCTTGGCGAGATAATTATTTTCCCGGATGTTGGCTCTGACTGTCTCTGACGGGACGCTGGAGTGGAGAAAGGTCACGACCTGCCCGTCGTATGGGTAAATGAACGCAGATGCGCCCACATTGCTGCGCATTGATGTGGAGGCCTGTAAGAGGCTCAGGAAGTCGTTCTCGCCTGCCAGTGCCGGGTTATACCGATAGATGAGACGGTAGTCCTTCAGCATGAAACCCTCCTGAAATGACTGAGCGTATGCTGAGGTTGCGATGCCCGCAATCAGCGCGATTGCTATAAATATCTTTTTATTCATTGCGGCCGATGGTTATGCCTCCGCTGAGCTTTGCGGAAGACGATTTTACATAAACTCCCTGCTTTGTGGAGAGGGGGACGATGCCCAGGTCGGGCTGTGCGTTGAGCTT
The DNA here is from genome assembly GCA_017529425.1 of Bacteroidales bacterium. Taxonomy (GTDB): domain Bacteria; phylum Bacteroidota; class Bacteroidia; order Bacteroidales; family UBA932; genus Equibacterium. The sequence continues at coordinate 9,789 of JAFXNQ010000021.1, forward strand.
GAGGTCCAGCAGCAGTTCCGGGATATCAGGAATTACGCCGGAGGCGGCCTCCACCGTCAGTTTGATATTTGTCGTGGTGGGCTTTTGTGGTGACCCGCCGGCAACGGTGATGCCGGAGGTTATAGTGATATTCTCGTCTACCACAGCCTCATCAGATTTTGATTCGCGGGGTTTCAACACTCTGACGTTATCTATAGTGACAGACATGGGAATGGTGTTCTCCAGCTCAAGCTCAACCTCGCATTTCTTGAGCTCGTATTTGCTCAGGGGGAGATTAATCTGCCCGGTGGAGATATTAGTCAGCGGGAAAGAGAATTTTTCTCCAACGGTAATGCCGCATTTATAATAATATGAGAATGCCAAAAACAGATCTCCTGTTTTATCGGCAATCTTGGATGTGGGGTTTGCAGGCATCCCCAAGGAGAGGTTAGATAATGTTATGGAACTTACGGTTGAGGAGACATCATCCGGAAATGACAGGGAAAAGATCTCTTCTGTGGTTCTTTTCTTAAGTGTTACGTTGTTAAGCGCATCCAGCGGTATGGAAGTGGATCCGCTGGCTCCGGAACACCCTACAGCAGCGGAGCAACTGGCAGGAACATCCACCCGCAGGGGATTTGAGGCGCTTATCGTCAGGCTCTGACTGCAGGGCATAAGATTGATGAAACCAAGCATGCCCACCATGCCTCCGACATAGCCCGACTGGTCGCCGGCACTCCAGGTCCGGTTTTCGCTTACATCGCCCATCTCTTTTTCGATTTCGTAGATGTTGTTGCGGTATATGTCGCCTTTGTCTTCAAGGTAGAGTGTGCCGTCGGGGTCCTCTTTGATATATTCGGCAACGATTGAGCCGAGGCCTTCAATTTTTCCGATGCTGCCCATGGCATATTCCAGCGTCAAGGGGCCTATGCTGCCTATGGGGATGGAGATCTCTTCCTCAAAGAGGGTCATCTCCTTGTTCAGGCCGTCAGACAAGTCATACTCCTTTTTGGAGCATGCCGCTATGCAGAGAACAAGGGTGATTGTGGTGACAAATCTGAGTTTCATTTGGTTCCGAAGTAATTTAGTTGACCGGTTTGAGAATCTACAAAGGTAACGAATCTTTTTAATATCAGCAACCACCGCAGAGCATCCGGAGGGTATGCTTGCGTGCCTCCCTCCAGCGGGGGAAGTGAGTATCCATAATGGCATAGAAGCGGGGGCTGTGGTTTGCCTCAAGAAGGTGGGCCAGTTCGTGGACCACTATGTGTTCTGTGCACCAGGGTGGAAGTAGCAGCAGATATAGGCTGAAATTGATTCTGCGGGTACGGGGGTTGCAGCTGCCCCAGCGGGTCTTTGAGGCGCGATAGCTGATGCCGGCGGGGAAGACCCCCATCTGAGCGGAATACTTTGAGACCAACGGCTTGACGATTTCATCGAGCCTTGCCACAGCTGCTTTGCGCAGGGCAGGAGTAGAGATATCCAACTTGTCGTAAAACGCGTCACGACCCGCTTGCTTCCATGAAACACGCTCCTTTGCCATGGCAATCCACTCCCGGTGACTCTCAATAAATGCTTCTATTGTCCGTTTTGGGAGATACCAGGGGGCAGAAACCCGGACTTCTCCCTCTTTAGTGATCCGGATGGAGAGCCGTGACGTCCTGCGACGGGTTATAATTACGTCGGTCTCACTCATACCTTTACATCTATTATCTCATCCCAGCGGGTTGTAAACCTGCGTGAGGTCATCGTGCGTGCGGAGAACTGGTCCATTTCCCCTTGCGAGGCGAGGCGCACGGTGTAGTTCCCCTCGACTTTGTTGATGGCGTCGATAGTCTCCATAAGCGAAGCGCGGCGCAAGCGGTCTATGTTGTCCAGCATTGATGACTGTACACCGCGTCTGGGCATCAGCCTGGAGACCATAACTCCAGCCTTCTTGTAGGCATATCCTGTCTTGAATATCTGTCTCAGGGAGAGAGCGGCCCGCTCAGACATCTCCAGGGTATCGTCGGTGGCGACGTCGAACAGAGTGGTCTTTATCTGGTAGTTCTGCGGTGCGTCTTCGCGGAAGCGGTTGGTAAGTATGAAGACGCTCATCTGCTGGGCACACTGCCCCTGGGCGCGCAACTTCTCCGCTACCTTGCTGGTAAATGTCGATATTGCGGCGTCCAACTCTTCCAGAGTGGTCATCTCCTTTGCAAAGGAGCGGGAGATGCAAACCGTCTGGTGGTCGGGCTGTACATCTTCAAAGCCTATGCTCGGTTCTCCGTGAAGTTCTTTCCAAGTCCGCAGTCCGGGGAGGTGAAACAGATAATTAATCTGCTCCGGGGGCATGTTGTAGAATCCCAATGCGCTGGTAATCCCCATGGCCTGCAATTTGGCGTTACTGCGCCTGCCGATGCCCCACACGTCACTCACAGGGAATCGCCCCAGCACCTTTTCTACATCCTGCGTGCGATACATCAGGCAGCCCCCCTTGAGGGCTGGATACTGCTTGCACAGTTTACTGGCGATCTTGGCCAGGGTCTTGGTGGGGGAGACGCCGATGCTGACCGGGATGCCCACCTCGCGCCGGATGCGTGCCGACAGATTGCGGGCGAATGGCTGAAGGCTCTCCAGCGACATTTCGCCCAGATTCATGAAGGCCTCGTCGATGGAATATATCTCTATGCCCGGAGCCTCTTGCCTCAAGATGTTCATCACCCGCTGGCTCATATCGCCGTAAAGTTGATAATTGGAAGAGAATACGGCGATATTGTGCCTGCGAATCAGGTCGCGTACCTGAAACAGCGGCGTACCCATCTTGATTCCGAGCGCCTTGACCTCGTTGCTGCGGGCCACTATGCAGCCATCGTTGTTGGAGAGGACCATCACCGGCCTTTTCTCCAAGTCGGGACGGAACACCCGTTCGCAACTCACAAAGAAGTTGTTGCAGTCGCAAAGGCCGATGAAAGCCATAGGTTAGACTTTTTTGACAAGATACTTTACGACGCCCCAGATGGCGAACTGGTTGTCAGCATCGACCCGGATGGGCTTGTATGCCTTGTTGGCTGGCATCAGGATGGCGTAATCGCCCTTGTTCAGATAGCGCTTGAGTGTGAATTCCCCATCCACGAAACATACCGCCAGACAGCCGTCTACCGGTTCTGCAGCCTTGTCTATGATGAGCATGTCGCCATCGTTTACCCCATCATCTATCATGGAATCCCCCTTTACCCTTGCAAAGAAGGTTGAAGAGGGATTCCTGACAAGTTCTTTGTTGAGGTCCAGCGCCACATCCATGAAATCCTCCGCGGGGGATGGAAACCCCGCGTGGACCATAGCGAGTTCGGCCTCTTTGGACATAGGGCGTCAGAAACGCTTGAGGCCTACAGCCTCTTTGGCAAGTGCCAGGGTGGCCCGGGCCGATTCACGGGCTTTCTCACGTCCCATCTCGGTGACCTTGCGCAGGTAGGCGGCGTCAGATGTGATGCTCTCTATGCGGTCACGGATAGGGAGGGTTACCTTGCAGATGTCGGCCGCAAGTTGCTTCTTAAGATCCCCATAGCGGATGGAACAGTCGTTCCACTTCTCTTCAAAGAATTGTACCGTTTCGGGTTCGCTCACAAGTTTGAGCAGGGTAAACAGGTTCTCTATCACCTCCGGCTTGGGGCTGTCAGGCTCAGTGGGGCCGCTGTCGGTAACTGCGCGCATCACCTTCTTGGTGATGGTTTTCTCATCGTCGCACAGATAAACGCCGTTGCCCTCGCTCTTGCCCATCTTGCCGTTGCCGTCCAGGCCGGGGACCTTTACCAGGTTGCTGCCAAAGTTGAACGCTTCGGGCTCCGGGAACACGTCGCAACCGTACATATTGTTGAAACGGCGCGCCAGCAGGCGGGCAATCTCCAGATGCTGCTCCTGATCCTTGCCCACGGGGACATACTTTGCCCTGTGAATCAGGATGTCGGAGGCCATCAGCACCGGGTAGGAGAGAAGGCCGATATTAACGTTGTTGGGGTTGTGCCGCACCTTGTCCTTGAAACTGGCGGTGCGCTCCATCTCGCCCTTGTATGCCAGCATGTTCAAAAGCACATACAGCTCGCATACCTCGGGCACCTCGCTCTGCACGAAGATGGCCGACTTTTCGGGATCCAGACCAGCGGCGAGGTACTCCGCCAGGATTGTCTTTACCCCTTCGTGGAGGTCTTCCGGGTGAGGGTGGGTTGTCAGCGAATGGAGATCCGCTATGAAAAAATAACACTTGTGGGTGTCTTGTATCTTTACAAAGTTCCTGAGCGCTCCGTAGTAGTTGCCAAGGTGAAGATGGCCGGTGGAGCGAATACCGCTAAGTACAATGTCCATTGTCAGTTTGCTGGAAAAATGTTCTAGTCTTTTATGGCAGCGAGAGCCTCGCGTACCTTTGCCTCAATCTCGTCGCACAGTTCGGGGTTGTCGCGCAGAACCTGCAGCACGGCGTCGCGTCCCTGGCCAATCTTGCTCTCTTCGTAGCTGAACCAGGAGCCGCTCTTATGCACGATGTCATATTCTACAGCCAGGTCCACGATCTCCCCGACCTTGCAGATGCCTTCTCCAAAGACGATGTCGAACTCTGCCTTGCGGAAAGGCGGAGCCATCTTGTTCTTGACGACTTTGGCCCGGGTGCGGTTGCCGGTGGCGGCGTCGCCGTCCTTGAGCTGGGTAACCTTGCGCACATCGATTCTTACCGATGCATAGAATTTGAGGGCGTTGCCGCCGGTGGTTGTCTCCGGATTGCCAAACATGATGCCGATCTTCTCCCTGAGCTGGTTGATGAAGATGCAGCAGGTGTTGGTCTTTGAGATATTTGCGGTGAGTTTGCGCAGTGCCTGGCTCATGAGCCTTGCCTGCAGGCCGACCTTGTTGTCTCCCATCTCTCCCTCTATCTCTGCCTTGGGGGTGAGGGCCGCCACGGAGTCGATTACGATAATGTCAATCGCGCCGCTGCGGATCAGGTTGTCTGCGATTTCGAGCGCCTGCTCGCCATTGTCAGGTTGCGAAATAAGCAGGGTATCTACGTTTACCCCAAGATTCTTGGCGTAGCTGCGGTCAAAAGCGTGCTCGGCATCTATGATAGCGGCGATGCCGCCCGCTTTCTGAGCCTGTGCGATAGCGTGTATCGCCAGGGTTGTCTTGCCGCTCGATTCGGGTCCGTAGATCTCTATCACGCGGCCGCGGGGATAACCTCCGATGCCCAGTGCATGGTCGAGGGCGATGGAGCCCGACGGAATAACAGAAACAGCACTATCCGGCTGGTCTCCCAACGTCATGATAGAGCCCTTGCCATAATCCTTCTCGATCTTTGAAATGGTCGCCTTCAGCGCCTTAAGCTTCTCCTCGTTTGACACGGCTTGATTCATCTCTTCTTTGGCCATAATAGTTTGTGTTTCAGGTTAATAATAATATTAGAAGTTTGGTTTGGGTGCATATTTGTTGTAGAATTCCTCAATTACGGCCACGGCCTCGTCTACCGTGTCCACAACCTTGTAGAGGTCCAGGTCGCCGGGACTGATCATGCCGTGGGGGAGCAGGATATCGCGGAACCACTTCAGCAGCCCCTCCCAATAGTCCTTCCCATAAAGGATCACGGGGAAGGAGACCAGTTTGTTGGTCTGGATAAGGGTGAGCGCCTCGCTTAGTTCGTCCAGAGTGCCAAATCCGCCGGGCATGGCGATGTAGCCCTGCGCATACTTCATGAAGATGGTTTTGCGCACAAAGAAATAGTCGTACGAAATCAGCTTGTCGGCGTCGATAAAGGGGTTTGCGCTTTGCTCAAAGGGGAGGTTGATGTTGAGGCCCACGGATGCTCCGCCGGCCTCCTTGGCTCCCTTGTTGCCGGCTTCCATTATGCCGGGGCCGCCGCCGGTGATGATTCCGAAGCCCAGCTTGCTCAACTTGGCGGCAATCTCCACCGCAGCCTTGTAATACTTGTCTTCCGGGTCGGTGCGGGCACTGCCGAAAATGGCCACGCACGGGCCGGTTTCCATAAGCTTTTCGTAGCTCTGCACAAACTCCGACATTATTTTGAACACAGACCAGCTGTTGTTGGTCTTGACATCGTTCCACCATTTGCGGCGGAAACTTCTGCGGATAATTTCTTCTTCGTGTGTCATAGGTGCAAACTTAATCATTTTCTTAGTATTTTTGCCCAAAATAAAAGAGAAATGGCGCAATTTCTTTTGGGTATGACTCTGAGCGAGCTGGGCGGGGTGTGTGCCTCGGCTGGCCTGCGGCCCTTCGTGGCGAAGCAGATAGCTGACTGGCTCTACCGCAAGCGGGTGCGCACCATAGAGGAGATGACAAACATCTCCAAAGAGAACCGGGAAAGGCTTGCCGCAGACTATCAGGTGGGGCATATCTCTCCCGCTGAGGTGATGACATCCAGCGACGGTACGCGCAAATATGCCTTTGAGGCGGTAGCGCCCGGACAGTACATAGAGACGGTGATGATTCCCGACCGCGACCGCGCCACGCTGTGCGTCTCTTCTCAGGCGGGGTGCAAGATGGGATGCAAGTTCTGCATGACGGGGCGTCAGGGCTTTCACGGCAATCTCTCCACCCGTGAGATAATCGCCCAGTTTATGGACGTGGAGGAGGCTCCGCTTCTCACAAATGCCGTCTTTATGGGGATGGGGGAGCCGCTGGACAATTGGGAGAATGTGCGTCGCGCAATAGAGATAATTTGCGCCGACTGGGGGTTCGGCTGGAGTCCAAAGCGGATAACACTCTCTACTATAGGTGATATGGCTACCCTTAAGGAGTTTCTGGATACAACCTCCTGCCACCTCGCGGTCAGTCTTCACAACCCTTTCCACGAAGAGCGGATGAACCTGATGCCGGTGGAGAACAAATACCCTTTCGAGGATGTTTTGAAGCTGGTGAGGCAGTATGATTTCACCGGCCAGCGGAGGGTGACTTTCGAATATATAGTGTTTGCGGGATTGAATGACACAAAGCGTCATGCCGATGCCCTGGCCCGCCTGCTGCGCGGCCTGGAGTGCCGGGTCAACCTGATACGGTTCCACAAGATTCCCGACAGTCCGTACACCAGCGGCGGCGACGCTCTGGTGGAGCAATTCCAGAAACGCCTGGAGGCGAGCGGTGTGACGACCACTATTCGTGCTTCCCGCGGAGAAGATATCATGGCTGCCTGCGGCCTCCTTGCAGGAAAGAATTCAAACCGACAGTAAATGAAACGCATTGTTACCACAGTTCTGATCTCTCTGATTACGGTATTTGCCGGCTATGCCCAGCGCCCCAAAGTGGCGGTCGTGCTCAGCGGCGGCGGTGCAAAGGGTGCGGCGCATGTGGGTGTGCTGCGAGTGCTTGAAGAGTATGGTATTCCGGTGGATATCATCACCGGTACAAGCATGGGGGCCCTCATCGGTGGCCTTTATGCCGTTGGTAATTCAGTGGACGAACTGGACAGCCTGCTTACCACGCAGGACTGGAATTATGTGATAAGCGGTGCCGCAAAGCGCGACGAGATATCGTTCGAGCACCGTACCGACAGGTCTAAATATTTGATACAGGTTCCATTTGGCCTGGACTGGAGTTCGGCTTTGAGCCACAGGCCGCGCAATAATGTGGAATCCGGAGAGGAAGAGGATGCCGGCACTGGCGCTCAATCCCCTGCTGGCGGCAGTTTTATCAGTCTCGCCCCTGAAGGTCAGGCGAAAGGTATAATGCCCCTTAGCCTGATGGCGGGTCAGAACATATATAATCTTCTCTCCGACTGTACGGTGGGCTATCACGACCCGTGCGATTTCAACACGCTGCCGATTCCCTTCGCCTGTGTGGCTGTGGATCTGGTATCTGGGCGAGAGGTGGTGCTCACCAACGGCCGTCTTCCAATCGCTCTGCGCGCATCGATGGCCATTCCCGGCGTATTCGCCCCGGTCAAGACCGATAACATGGTGCTGGTGGACGGCGGAGTGAAGAACAATTTCCCGGTGGACGTTGCGCGCCAGATGGGGGCTGATATCATCATCGGCGTGAGATTCCCCTCCGACGGAGTCGCACCAGATTATAACGACCTGGCCAACATGCTCTCCCGCGTGGCCAAGGTGGCAATGGCGGTGAAAACTGAAGAGGAGATTGCCGACACTGACATACTTATCGTGCCTGAGATAGGAAAATTCGGAACGATGAGCTTTGACAATGCCAGCCTGCGGACCCTGATAGACAACGGCGAGGCGGCGGCAAGGGCGGCTGCTCCCAAACTGCTGGAGCTGCGGGACTATCTCAAGAAGAAAGAGCAGGAACATTCAGAGGCCTTTGTAGGGCCGTTGCCGGCCCCAAATCAGGCCACCAAGGCTACCAAGATGAGCGATACCATAACCCTGGCATCCATCAAATTCGTGGGCTTGAGCGACAAGGATGAGGCTTATGTCACCCGCAACTTCCCGTTGAAAACGGATAAGAAAATATCCATCAGCGATATAGAGGATGCAGCAAATGAACTTTACGCTACAAAGGCGTATTCTTCCGTGGTCTATTCCCTTGGCGGAAATAAATCTCCGTTTGACCTTACAATGACGATGGTCCCCAACCGTAACAACCGTCTGGGCCTGGGACTGCGATTTGACACGGAGGAGGTCTCTACAATCCTGGTGGGTGTGGGTTTCAACTATAACAGGCTTTATGGTCACCGCCTGGCTATCAACGCCCGCCTGGCTAACTATTATCATCTTGATATACACTACTCATACCTCGGACGCAGTCAGGGCCGCTTTGATGCCGGTTATGGGTTGAGACATTATGGTCTCTCAATGTTCTCGGATGCCGGCACAAAAAGCACGATAGACTATCTCCAGAATAATTTTAACCTGGGTATCTCTACAGGACGGCTTCGTCGCGGCATTGTTCAGTTCGGTCTTCTGGGCCGTGTATATTATTACCGAACCCCTCTTGACTATCCGCCTGTCCCTTCACCGTACGATGTGGACGAAAACAGAGTGGCATTCGCAGGGCCGTATGTCAGCATCAATATGGATCATCTGGACAATGTCTGGTTCCCCAAGAGGGGTGTAAAGCTGGCTTTTGATGCGGCGTTTTACTCTGAACTTAAGACGGGGGAGGTGTATAAACCGGTTTTGGATGCGGCACTCTCCTTCAAATATGTGGGCTCTATCGGGCGGCTCTCTATATCACCGTTCATCTATAGCAGGGTGCTTGTGGGCAACGACATCCCGGTGATTATGGCAAACAGCATCGGAGGCAATCAGGCAGGGCGTTATACTGAACACCAGATACCGTTTTATGGTACTACCGGCTGTATGGTTATGGAACCTATGGTGGCTGTGGCGGGCCTGGACTTGCGATATAATATTATGAAGAGCCACTACTTGATTCTGTCTGGCAATTTTGCCAAGGACGGTCATGATCCGGGCAGTTTTATTGACAGCCGCCTGGCTTCCGGCGTCCGTCTTGGCTATGCCTACGATTTTGTTGCAGGTCCTCTGGAGTTCAACCTGAACTGGAACAGTGTCACCCGCCGGGTCGGGGCTTATCTCAGCTTTGGCTACTGGTTCTAAAAAGATCCACGATGCAGCAGGAGAAGATATACAGCCGGCTGAGCAAGCTTTGCAGTGTCCGCGAATACTGCAAGGCAGATATTGCCCGGAAGATAGAGCTTCTCAAAGGTGATGACGCTATTGACACGCAAGCGATTATTTCGCAACTTTGCAAGGATAAATACATTGATGAAAACAGATATGCTGCGGCGTTTGCCCGCGACAAAAGCGCACTGCAGGGGTGGGGAGAGGCCAGGATCCGGATTGCCCTTGCCCGCAAGGGTCTGGACAGCGATTCCATCGCTTACGGTCTGGAGCAGATAGACTCCGGGAAGGCTCAGGCCAGGATGGAGAGTGTGCTCTCCGCCAAATTGCGCACAATCAAGGGTGAAGGGCAACAGGTCCTGGCAAAGTTGTTGAGGTATGGCACATCCCGCGGCTATTCGTATAACCAAATAAAGGCATTTTATGATAACGTCAGACGAGGTTAATAAAATTGCACAGCGGTTGAAGACGTTGGGGAGGTATCTTTGACATACCTGCCAAGCTTCAACAGGTAGAGACAATGCACGCCTCCACTCTGGAAGGCGGCTTCTGGGACGACCCCAAGGAGGCGGAGAAAACTCTCAAGAAAATTTCTGCCATTAAATTCTGGACCGACGGCTATGCCGCTTCTGAAAGTAAACTTGCGGACTTGCAGGTGCTCATGGAGTTTGGCGAAGATGCAGCCAGCGATGTGCAGGCGGCCTACGACGATTTGGTGGGCAGTGTGGAGGCGCTGGAGATGCGCAACATGCTATCTGCAGAGGGCGACAACCTGGGGGCGATACTGAAAATCAACAGCGGCGCCGGAGGCACCGAATCCAACGACTGGAGCGCAATGCTGATGCGTATGTACACCCGGTGGGCAGAACGCAACGGTTACAAGGTCTCCGTGGCGGATGTGCTGGAGGGCGAGGAGGCAGGCGTAAAAAGCGTTACCCTGGAGGTGGAGGGCGATTATGCCTACGGCTACCTGAAGGGCGAGAGCGGAGTGCACCGCCTGGTGCGCATGTCCCCTTTCAACGCGCAGGGCAAGCGACAGACGTCGTTTTCTTCTGTATTCGTATATCCTTTGGTAGATGATACCATCGAGATAGAGATTAACCCTGCCGACCTGGAGTGGGATACCTACCGCAGCAGCGGCGCGGGCGGGCAGAATGTGAATAAGGTGGAGACCGGGGTGCGGGTGAAGCATATCCCCACCGGCATCGTGGTGGAGAACACCGAGACCCGTTCGCAGCTGGACAACCGCCAGAATGCGCTGCGTATCCTCAAGAGCCACCTCTATGACCTGGAGCTCCAGAAGCGGCGCGAGAAGCAGGCGGAGCTCGAGGGGCAGAAAAAGCGCATTGAGTGGGGGAGTCAGATCCGCAACTACACCCTGCAACCCTTCCGGCTGGTGAAAGACCTGCGGACAGGTCATGAGACCAGCGACACCACCGGAGTGTTGGACGGCGACCTGAACGAGTTCATGAAACTCTATCTTATGCAAAACGGAAATAGTAATAACAATTAACGATATGGATTATTTTTTCGCACCGATGTTTCAACTCGGAAAAGACACTACCGAGTATTATTGTTTGACCAAAGAGGGCGTAAGCGTCTCCGATTTTGAGGGCCACAAGATATTGAAGGTTGCCCCTGAAGCGCTTGAGGCACTCTCTCACGCCGCATTCCGCGACGTTAACTTTCTGCTGCGCCGCAGTCACAACCTCCAGGTAGCATCCATATTGAACGACCCAGAGGCGAGTGAAAACGACAAATATGTGGCTCTGACCATGCTTCGCAACGCCGAGGTGGCCTGCAAGGGGCAGCTCCCGTTCTGCCAGGATACCGGCACCGCCATTATCCACGGCGAGAAGGGGCAGCAGGTATGGACCGGCTTCTGCGACGAGGAGGCTCTCTCCAAGGGCGTCTATAAGACTTATACAGAGGAGAATCTGCGTTACAGCCAGAACGCTCCGCTGGATATGTACAACGAGGTCAACACCAAGTGCAACCTTCCCGCACAGATAGACATCGAGGCTTGTGAAGGTATGGAATACCGCTTCCTTTGCGTGGTCAAGGGCGGTGGCAGCGCCAACAAGACCTATCTCTACCAGGAGACCAAGGCGCGCATACAGAATCCAGGTACGCTGGTTCCGTTCCTCACCGAGAAGATGCGCACCCTTGGTACCGCAGCGTGCCCTCCTTATCACATTGCATTTGTGATTGGCGGCACATCGGCAGAGAAGAACCTTCTCACGGTGAAGCTGGCTTCCACCCACTATTATGATTCACTGCCCACTACAGGTGATGCTTCCGGCCGCGCTTTCCGCGACGTAGAACTGGAGAAACAGTTGCTTGAGGAGGCGCGCAAGATAGGGCTCGGCGCTCAGTTTGGCGGCGTTGCATTCGCCCACGACATCCGCGTAATCCGCTTGCCGCGCCATGGCGCAAGCTGCCCCATCGGCCTGGGAGTAAGCTGCTCTGCAGACCGCAACATCAAGGCCAAGATCAATGCTGACGGCGTCTGGATTGAGAAGATGGACGACAAACCTTACGAGTTGATTCCGGAAGAGTTGCGTCGCTCAGGTGAGGGGAATGCGGTCCGCATCGACCTCAACCAGCCGATGAAGGATATATGCGCTACGCTCTCCAAGTATCCCGTTTCTACCCGTGTCAGCCTCAATGGTACCATCATCGTGGCTCGCGACATCGCCCACGCCAAGTTGAAAGCCCGTCTGGATGCTGGTGAAGATCTCCCCGCATATTTCAAGGATCACCCGATTCTGTACGCAGGCCCCGCAAAGACCCCCAAGGGTATGCCTTGCGGCTCTATGGGCCCCACGACTGCCAACCGTATGGACCCGTACGTGGATGAGTTCCAGGATCACGGCGGCTCAATGGTGATGATAGCCAAGGGCAACCGTACAAAAGTCGTGACCGATGCCTGCAAGAAACACGGCGGCTTCTATCTGGGCAGTATCGGCGGTCCCGCTGCCGTGCTCAGCATGAACAATATCAAGAGTATTGAGTGCGTGGAGTATCCAGAACTCGGGATGGAGGCTATATGGCGCATCCAGGTGGAGGATTTCCCCGCATTCATACTGGTAGATGACAAGGGCAACGATTTCTTTGCCGGTAAATTATAGCAGTCATGCTTGAGTGTAAGAATATTACCAAACGGTTCGGCGATTTTGCGGCGCTCGACAATGTGTCGCTGCAGATTCCCGACGGTCAGATATTTGGCCTGCTGGGGCCCAACGGCGCCGGCAAGACCACAATGATCCGCATTATTAACCGCATTACCATCCCCACTGAGGGGCGGGTGTTCTTTGACGGCAAGGTTGTGGACGACGATTTTGTCCGCAAGATAGGTTATCTGCCGGAAGAACGCGGCCTTTACAAGAAGATGAAGGTGGGCGAGCAGATGATGTATCTGGCGCGCCTCAAGGGGCTCAGCAAAGCCGAAGCAGAGGCCCAGCTGCGCAAGTGGTTTGTCAAATTCGGCATCCAGAGCTGGTGGAACAAGAAGGTGGAGGAGCTTTCCAAAGGTATGGCCCAGAAGGTGCAGTTCATATCTACAGTTGTCCACAAGCCCAAGCTGCTCATCCTGGACGAGCCTTTCTCCGGCTTTGACCCTGTGAACGCCCAGACTATCCGCAACGAGATTCTGAAGCTTAAGGACGAGGGGACAACTATAATCCTCTCTACCCATAACATGGAGTCGGTGGAGGAGTTGTGCGACAACATCGCTCTGATCAACAAATCCCGCCTGGTGGTAACCGGCGCCACCGACGATGTGCGTGAGCAGTACGGCTCGAATCAGGTGGAGCTCCTGTACAGGGGTGAGATGGCAAAGTGTGAAGAGGTCTTCTCCGTGGCCTTGCAGGAGCAGTTGCGTGATTGCAGCCGCGCCGTGCTGGACATAGCCGAAGGTCTCTCTATGAAGGACGTGCTTTCATCGCTTGCTGCAACAGACCTGGAAATTATCTCCGTAAGGAAAATGGTGCCCCGTATGAACGATATTTTTATCAAACTCGTAAGTGAATCTGCACAGAAATGAAACTCAGTAACATAGGCCTTATAATAGGTCGCGAATATTCCACCCGGGTAAAGAAAAAATCGTTTATCCTGCTCACCATCCTCACTCCGGTACTGATGGCGGCGCTGATGTTTATTCCGGTGCTCATAGCCCTTTATTCGGGTGAAGACAAGCAGGTTATCTCTTTTGTGGACAATACCGGCCTGCTGGAGGATTGCTTTGAGAGTTCTGGCAAGACAGAATATCGTTTCCTCCCAGTAGAAACCACCCGGGAGAGCATCAAGAATACCTTTGATACGTATGATTCTTCTACCCTGATTTATGTCTCTGCACTCGATTCAGCAGGTAATGCTGAGGTTACCGCATACTCCAGAGAGCCTCTGGGGATGGAAACCAAGGTGGCCATAGAGGGCAAAATCTCCGGTGCCCTGCGCGACCGCAAGCTGCAGCAGCTTGATATACAGAACTTTGACGAGATAATGGATAAAGTTCGCAGCGACGTCAAGATTGATGCATATACCCTGACCGACGAAGGGGAGGAGAAGAAGGACTCAGTGGAGATTTACATGATCATTGCATATGTCCTCAGCTTCCTCATTTATATGTTCGTTGCGGTATTCGGCTCCATGGTGATGCGCGGAGTGATTGAGGAGAAGACCAACCGTATCGTGGAGGTCATTGTATCCAGCGTATCGTCGTTTGAACTGATGATGGGCAAGCTGATAGGCGTGGCTCTGGTGGCCTTGACTCAGTTTGCAATATGGATTATCCTGATAGGAGCGGTGATGTTTGGTCTGCAGGGGGTTATTTCCAGCAAGATGGCCGACAAGGTTGCCGATGTGACAACGGCTATGAATGATACCACTGTCGGGGTTCACCCCGATATGGGCAATCTGGGTGAGATATCGTCTATTATGGACCAGCTCTCCCAGATTAATTTCGGGCAGATACTGTTGTGCTTCCTGATCTATTTTGTGCTGGGCTACCTGCTCTATGCGGCGATGTTTGCCGCGGTGGGTTCTGCGGTGGACAACGAGGCTGACACCAATCAGCTCAGCCTCCCCATTACGATTCCGCTGATGATTGGCCTGTTCATAATGCTCCACACTTTCCAGCACCCTTCAAGCCAGTTGAGTATCTGGGCATCCATGATTCCGTTCACTTCGCCCATGGTGATGCTGGCCCGCATTCCGTTTGGAGTAGTGCCGGCATGGCAGCTGATACTCTCCATCTTCCTGCTTGTGGTGACATTCATCGCCATAGCGTGGGCATCTGCCAAGATATACCGGGTCGGTATTCTGACGTATGGCAAGAAGGCTACTTTTAAAGATTTGTTTAAATGGATGAAATACAGAGATTGATATGAAAAACTTAGTTATCGCTGCATTGGTATGCCTGCTGTGCGCCTGCGGCCCCAAGGGCTACTCCAGTTATACCTGGGAATACCATGAGCTTGATTCGCGATATGACGGCGGCACCGATACTTCTGTGCAGGAAGCTATCGCTGCCTATGATTCACTGATGGCCCCGCTTCAGGAGATTGTCTGCTACAGCAATGATGTCTATTCCAAGCAGTCTCCGGAAAGTGCACTCAGCAACTATTCAGTGGATGCCGTACGCAATTTTGCAGAGAATTATACGGGTGGGCAGATAGATGTCGCCCTGCTCAATTTTGGAGGCATGCGTACGGATCTCCCCAAAGGTGCAGTCCGCGTGTACGACATCGTCTCCATATTCCCTTTCAACAACTATCTCACTATTCTGGAGGTAAACGGCTCTACCCTCAAGAGTTTGTTTGACAGCTTTGCCCGCAGGCATAAGATGGAGGCACTTTCCGGTGTCCGGATGAAGATAGACGGGAACCGTGTGGCTGAGTGTACTGTAGCCGGCCGGAAAATTGATTTGAACCGGGTTTACAAGGTTGCCACCATAGACTTCCTGGTGACCGGTGGTGACGGCATAGACTGGGGAGACGGAATCATTTCCCGTAATGATACCGGCATTCTGCTCCGCGACGTGATTATCGCTGAGATGAAAGAGGCTATGGCGGCCGGAAAGACGCTGGACCTGGCCAAAGACGGCCGTATTGTTATGACTAATACTGGGAGGAAGTAGTTATGAAGCACATTATTATTTCTATGTTGGTAATGGTTGCCATGTCGCTGCCGGTAAATGCACAGAAACTGGTGATTCTTCATACCAACGATACGCACAGCCAGATAGAGCCTGTGCGTGCCGGACGTAATGCCGGCAGCGGCGGAGTTGCCCGCAGAAAGCATTTCATTGACAGTGTCCGCGCAGAATACGGTGCAAACAAGGTGCTGCTGCTGGATGCTGGAGATTATAATCAGGGAACCCCCTATTTCAATATCGGTAAGGGCGATCTGGAGCGCGACCTGGTTAACCTGCTCGGTTATGATGCTGTGGCAATCGGCAACCACGAATTTGACAATGGCCAGGATGAGTTTGCCCGCAGACTCGCTGGGGCAAAATACCCCACGGTGTGTTGTAACTACGATTTCACCGGTACCCCGCTGGAGAGTTATGTAAAACCTTATGTGATTCTGAAGCGCGGCGGATTCAAGATCGGAATCATCGGTGCTACCGTCCGGTTGCGTGGCGTGGTTGCGGCCAAGAGCCTGGAAGGAATCGGGTCTCTGAATACTATAGACGAGGTAAACCGTTGGGCCGCATATCTCAAGGGGGAGAAGCGCTGCGACCTTGTGATACTTCTCTCGCATCTCGGGTTTGACGGAGGCAACGAAGACAACCCTTCCGACAAGATAGTGGCGGCCAACTCCCGCGACATCGATTTTATCATAGGCGGCCACAGCCATACCTTCCTGAAAGAGGCTGCAGAGGTAGAGAACCTGGACGGCGAGCTGGTGCCCATCGTCCAGGCAGGTTGCAAAGGGATAGAGATAGGGGAGCTTAAGATTTATTAGACTTTTGCCGTTACCATAGCGGGCCGCGGGCAAGATGCACGACATTTCAGCAGACCTTGCCGGCTAATTCAAATCTTTTATTACTTTTGTAAGTTAGAAACCGATTATTTGTAATATTATATGGCAACAACAGCTGATTTTAAAAACGGACTTTGCATAGATTTCAACGGCAAGCCGTGTTCTATCGTATGGTTCCAGCACGTGAAGCCGGGCAAGGGCCCCGCTTTTGTCAAGTCTAAACTCCGCAACCTGGAGAACGGCCGCATCCTGGAGAAGACCTGGAACGCAGGCGAGAAGATTGAACTCATCACCGTGGAGCACCGCCCCTATCAGTACCTCTACAAAGATGAAGACGGTTTCAACTTTATGCATTCCGAGACCTTCGAGCAGGTTCACCTTGCCGAGAATATGATTGAGAACGCCGACCTTATGAAAGAGGGCCAGACCGTGGAGATGATATTCCTGGCTGGAGAAGAGGAGCGCTGTCTCACCTGCGAGCTGCCCACCTACGTGGAGCTTGAGGTGACCTACACCGAGCCCGCCGTAAAGGGCGACACCGCATCTTCAAATGCCCTCAAGGAGTGTACCCTGGAGACCGGCGCCACCCTCATGGTGCCCTTGTTCATCAATCAGGGCGACAAGATCAGGGTAAACACAGTGGACCGTACCTACGGCGAGCGTGTGAAATAAACACTACTCTGTCTATGAACAACAAACGGCTGCTTTTTCAGGCAGCCGTTTGTTTTACTGACGCTCTATCTTGATTTGAAGCACTTCGTTTCTGCCGGAAACTGTCTTTACGAATATCGTCACCCTGAACTGCGAGCCTCCCGCATCCAGATCGCCGGAGGCGTAGCTCATAGGCGGGCGGGAACTCTTATGCACAATTTTGAAGGATTTTGGGGTATAGTTGGTAAAGAAGTTGCGCATTATAAGCCGGGCCTGGTTGCGGTTGCAATTGTTTATCGTACCGAGAAGGTCTAGCTGCAAATTGTCTGCAAACCATACTGAAAGCTTGTCGCTGTCACCCGCCTCGAAATATTTGGCTATCGGGATAAACACATCGGCGTCATCTATTGCGCGGGCATCATATTTGATAACCGAAGCAAGCAGCAACACAGAAATCAGCAGATATTTTTTCATACCTTTATTTTTGTTTTCCGATAAAATTTTACAAAAACCAAGCCACAACAATGAATATCCGTCTCGTTCTAACAGGCAAAACAGAGGATGCATACATTAAGGAAGGAATCGCCAAATACAGCGGCCGTCTGGCCCACTATTGCAAGTTTTCCATAGTGGAAATCCCAGAGTTGAAAAATGTAAAGGCGTTGTCCAGGGAGCAGATTAAAGATAGTGAGGGGGCATTGATTTTGAAAAACGTAGCTGCTTCAGACCTGCTCATCCTGCTTGACGAACATGGCCAGACATTCACCTCAGTTGAGTGGGCCCACCATCTGGAGAAAAAATTTTTATATAGCCCAAGAGATATTACCTTTGTCATAGGGGGTAGTTACGGTTTTGGCAAAGCGGTTTACGAGCGCGCTGACGAGATGGTTTCTCTGTCCAAGATGACCTTTTCGCACCAGCTCTGCAGGGTGATTTTCCTCGAACAGCTCTACCGCATTTTCACCATAATCAAGGGCGAACCCTATCACCATGAATGAAGAGACCGTTTCTATATAGTGTCATAGCGCTGGCTGCCATTGCGGTGGTTATTTTTGCCGCTTCTTTCATAAAAACCGACCCGATTCAGAAAATTCAGGCCGAATCGGTGAAGGCTGAGCACAACCTTAAACTGCGCGAGCGGATACTTGACCGGTATTCCAACGCCGTGCTCACCGGTCAGACTGAACTCCGCGAAGAGGCCGACCTTCCGGAGGATATGGTAATTTACCACTATAAGAACGATACCCTCCACTGTTGGATAAACCAGTTCCCCATCAGCAACGATGCCATCACGGCAGACCACTCATTTTACACCCTCCACCATCTATATGGAGCGAGTGCCGCAAACCTGGCACCACTGGCATATATCAACGACGGTGAGAGCTACGTAAACCTCGGTTCAGGGTGGTATTTCATGAAAGCTTACAGCAACGGGAACGAACGGCTGATTTCTGCCCTGCTTATTAAGAGCGACTACTCACAGGAGAGTCTCAATTATGCCAACTGCCTGAATCCGCAGTTGAAGATAGACAGTAAATATACCGCCGTACCCCTGATGACTGATGCCGGGGCAATTGTTCACAGCAATGCCGGCACGGCCCTGTTCTCAATTGTGGAGACCTCCAGCTCACACTACAGTTACGGCAACTACACCCTGCTATGGATTGTGATATTGCTGCTGGTTGCAGCCGCATTCCTGATGCATCTGGGCTCCCGCACTACACAATCGTTCTGGACATATCTTCTGATTATAACCCTGCTGGCGGTATGGGCAAGGTTCCTGGCTCATAAATGCGACCCTTCCAGCCCCATATTCTCCCCTCTTACATATGCCGGCAGCAATATCCTGGACTCCCTGGCAAGCCTGCTGATAATCAACTGCTACATCTTCTTGATGTCGATGGGGCTGTTCCTGATGCGGGTCCCTCTGATCAAGTGGTACCGCCACCTGAGCCGTGAACGACGCATCTTGTGCGCCGTCGCCAGCATAGCCGTAACACTGCTGCTGGCGTTCTACATCAACTACGCCCTCCGCTCTGTGGTGTACAACTCCAACATCTCTTTCAATCTGGCCGATATTAGCCGCATCAGCATCTATTCCATATTAAGCCTGTTCTCTTTTGGGTTATTGTTCCTGGCCCTGCTGCACTCCATTCAGCTGTGCATCACCGCCATCTCCGGGCGGCGGCGGCCAAATGCGTTCGGATGGCGCATCTTACTTGTCTACATCGCAGTGATTTCTCTATACACGGTGCTTACCATATACACCACAAGCCTCTCTAAAGAGTACAACAGCAACAAGGTCTGGACAGACCGCCTGTCGCTGGACCGTGACCTTTCTCTTGAGATGCAGTTGAGGATGATTGAGCCCGGATTGAAGGGCGACCAGCTGATAGCGATCCTGAGTTTCTGGCCGGACGGGGGGAACGATATTATTCGTAACAGAATCCTGGAGCGTTACATGTTCCGCAGTTTCTCTTCAAAATACAACCTCTCCGTGACTACCTGTAACAGCACCACGCAGATGATAATTGACCGCAATACCCCTGCGGTTAGCTGTATGGGTTTCTATAGCGACGAACTGCGCAAATACGGCATCCCCCTGAATCCCGGCTCCAGTTTCTTTTTCATGAACAACTTCAACGGGCAGACCTCATATCTGGGGGTTTTCACCTACGTGAACTTTGACACCCTTGAGAGTACCAACCTGTATATTGAGATAACTTCACGATTTGTCTCCGACAAGGGGACCAACATGTCCAGCATCCTGTTCAAGCAATCGCCGGAACTCACCCTCCCCGGCTATTACTCCTATGCGAAATACTCATCTGGCAGGCTTGTAACCTATTCAGGACGTGAATCTTTTCCCACCAACATAATACCCGACAATTACAAGCCGGGTTACCACATTCAGCGCAAAGGGAGGACCATGACGTTTATCAACAAGGTATCTGACGATGACATTGTGATTATCTGCCGCCCGATACCCGGATTGCTCCGTCATCTGGTTCTTTTCTCATATCTGGTGCTGCTGTTCGGCCTGATAATAATACCCTTCACCACAAAGCTGCGTAAAAGCACCCTGCTATACATGCCGCGAAACTCCTACAAGCGGCGGATTACCTCGCTGATGCTGCTCACCACCCTCCTTGCCCTCGCCTGCGTCGGTGCCGGAACCATTGTGTTCACCATAAATCGTAACAAAACGGCAAACGAGCGCAATATGACCAGGAATATGGAGATTGTGCAATCTACCCTTTCTGACTACTGTCAGTACGCCCTCCGCTACACAGACATCAATACGCCGCAGCTGCAGGAGGCGATGAAGTCCATCTCCAACAACACTGCCAATGAGATAAACGTTTACGACAACCACGGCGTGCTGGTATGCTCTACCCAGCCGGAACTCTACAACCAGTCAATCATCGGCTCCCGCATGAACCACGCCGCATACAGGGCGATAGTGGAGGAGAGCTACATGAACTACATTGGCCAGGAGAGCATCGCCGGCAACTCTTTCCAGTCCATCTACGCCCCGTTGTTCAACATAGACGGCGACATGGTGGCCATCGCCAACATACCTTATGTCACCGGACAGTCACAATTCCAGGAAGAGGGGACGATGATTATTGCCAGCATCGTGAACCTCTATCTGATTATTCTCATAGCCAGTGTGCTGATAAGCCTTATGCTGGCCAACTCCATATCCAAGCCTCTTTCACAGATCCGCAGCAAGATGGAGCGCCTCCCGGGGAGCAGCATTAAAGAGCATCTCGAATACCGGGAGGGTAAAGATGAGCTGGGAATGCTTGTGACGGCATATAACAGGATGGTGGACGAACTGGACGAGAGCACCCGCCGCCTTGCGCGCACGGAGCGCGAGACAGCCTGGAAGGAGATGGCCCGCCAGATTGCCCACGAAATCAAAAATCCGCTCACCCCGATGCAGCTGAACATCCAGTTGCTGCAGAAGCTCAAGAAAGAGAACGACCCCCGCTGGGAGGCCAAGTTCGATGAGGTGAGCCGCTCGCTGCTGGAGCAGATAGAGATACTCTCGCGTACCGCATCGGACTTCTCGACACTATCCAAACTGCTCTCTGACGAAGCGACCACGAAAGAAGACCTGGTGGCAATCCTCAAAGAAGAGGTGTCGCTCTACGCTTCATCTGCGGATGTGTCGGTCCAGCTGGATACCGACCTTGATTCCGCCCCTGCAAACATCCACAGGCAGCAGATTATCCGCGCCTTTATGAACATCATCGGCAACGCCATCCAGGCGATAGAAAGCACTGGAGGTAACGTTCTCATCTCCCTTTCCATCAAAGGCGACAACTACCGGATAAGTGTGGAAGACGACGGCAGCGGAGTCAAGGAGGAGTTTATCCCAAGGCTTTTCAGTCCCAACTTCACCACCAAGGTTGGCGGCAGCGGACTGGGCCTGGCCATCTGCAAGGATATCTTTGAGCAGAACGGAGGCTCTATCCACTACGAGCGTTCACAACGTCTTGGAGGGGCATCGTTCGTGGTGACGCTGCCGGCAGCTGGATAATCCGGTTCTCATTCAATAGCATATGTCCATGCTTATCCGGCAAATGCTGGCGCGACTTCAATGCTTCTGGAAATCGCGGGATGCTTCCAGCGTTTCGCTTTACTACACTCTGTCAGCACATGCTCGCGTCCCGCGCTCTCAGATCTTTCATGATACCGGGACGCTGCCCCAAACCCCGCCGCTCCGCGCTGGCTATTCTGCGTACCAGCCCGCACGCGCTCCGCTATCGACTGATGGCGATGTGGCCTTATAGCTAAGCCACACAAAGCGGGGCGAGATATTGCCTGAAGCATTCAGTCATCTACGCAATCATTTGCCGGATTATAAAGATTGAAAGCAAAATGGCATTGCGAGCGGACCTGCACATCTTTGTGATTCTAATTACAAGATACAAGTAAAATTATCAAGTGTGAAAAAGCACACAAAATAGAACTTGTTATCAACGACATCAGTAAAGGGTCAATTGGAACAATAACCCGCTATACAAGCGATATCTCGCAGGTGTTAAAATCTATACGCCAACTACCTCCGGACACCCTTTCCCAGCGGTATTTGGTTGCAACCCTATCCCACCAGCTTTGGTAAAGTGTTTCTGTAGCAGATAAGTCCTTAACTAATTTCTCATATAATTCATCATTGTCAACGGTAAGAATCTTTGCCAACTCTCTTAAACCGTTTTTTCTTTCGAACAAAGATTGTATCTCGTCTCGTTCTTCTTCCGAGACTTTACCTATTATTCTATTCATATTATTTAATTAACAAACATCTAGTAAACTTATCGGATCGAGGTAACTTGTCTCATTAATTGGCAAAACATCCCAAGTGAATCCTCTGCTATTAATACTCTTTATTATCTGGACGGATGCATTTCGTTCCAGATGAGAGATGACACACTGCTCGTGACTGGGAATATTAACCTCCCCAGTTTCTATATAGTTTTTCCAAACACACCGTTTACACTGAAATGCATCGCACTTTCTGCAAATCGGTGCATACGGGAGTGTAAATAGTTGCGCGTTAGGCGCCTTTACCCCATCTTTAAGATTTCCTATTGAATAAATCCTCTTAAAGTAGAAAGCGGGGCAAGGGTAAAAACAACCATCTGGAGCAAGGGTAACACAATGCCATCCAGCATTGCAATTATTCATGGCCGTTAAGTTAATACGATCTGTTAGGATGTTCAATTGAGGAATTTTTCCAGAGATAATCAATTCAGTCACCGCGTCCGCAATCTTCCGAAGGCTATTTTTGTACAAAAGGAAGCTTGATTCAGAAACAGGGGCCATATCAGTAATAATTACGTTGACTTTGAGCGCTGTTCTCAGTAGTTCACACAATGAGTCTATTGACGAGGCAAGAGCATCAACGGTAAATCGAAAGACCAATGTTTTATCAACCATAGCATCCGCTGGTGGTATGGAATCGCATATAACTACATCTGCATCATGATTGGCAGCAATATCAATATGGTCTATTTTATTGATGGCTTTTATGTATTCTTTAGGAAGCTGGTAATCTGGATAGAGGAATTGTAACGACAAGTTCTCTTTCATTGCGTACACTATCCCTGCACGCAATGTACTCAATGGAATCAAGTTCCTTGGTCCTTTATAATCAGGATAATGACAGAAAGACCGGCTCGTATCATCGAGCATAATTATAAGATATTGAATCATTTATTATTCTCCTTGAAATACAATCTATTCCAATAATAGTTATTTGCCCTAACCCTGGCTTTATGCATTTTGCAGATAGCGGTGCTCCTTTGAAAAATAGTGTCACTATCGGCAGAATCATAATTTTCGCCTTGACACCATGCGCATCCACTGGCGACATCACACTCAATGCATTCTAAGCGACTTTGATCAGTCCGCGTCAAACATAAGAAAGGTCTTACCTTATTGCGATTGATTCCTTCTGTAATGTTACCTATTATTCGGGCACACTTATTCCTTAAGGAATATTGAGCGAAACGAGTGCATGGATAGAAATTCCCAGCAGCATCTATAGCAAGCATCTTCCCTGCGCCACACCAATTGTTATTGTCGTTCTCAGGGTCAAGAGGTTTTCCGATTGTTTCTGAGAAAAAGGAGCACGCAAAGTCTTTGTATAATTCATTATCAATAATCGTATCAGCAAGTTCAATTAACTGCTTCTCAAGTAATTGGTCATCCCCATCTTTCCAAACATTCTCAAAAACACAGTTGATGCTTACATCATGAATTCCCAAGCCATATAGGTGCAATACACTTTCTTTAATGAAAGGTATATCATTACTACTTATAGTAACTTTGGTTCCTCCATCAGGAAACTGTGACAGCCATAATGGTATGTTTTTGACAACATCATCATAAGAACCATGTTCCTGTTCATTGTCCTGCCGTTTATAAATTCTGTTTAGATCATGCTTTTCCTTCGTCCCGTCTATTGTAATCCCAATACTGAGATGATCCAAGTTTTTCTTTATGAACTTTTGCACCTTCTCAGAGGCATAATTGATACCATTAGTAGAAAAGCTGAAGCGATATGAGTTAAACCAGTGGTGATTTAATCTGAATAACTCACATTTGATATAATCACATATCTTATCTATTAAATCTATCTCCAAAAAGGGCTCTCCTCCTATAAAATCCCATATCACAGATTCGAACGCAAACAATGGATCCTTTTCCATAGATAATATGTAATCGGTAGCCGACCGTGCAACGTCAAAGCTCATACGTTCAGAGGTATTCTTCCCTACCAGATAACAGTATTTACATGCCAATTGGCAGTCTTTCGTTACAATAAATGTTATGCTTTTAGAAGAACCTGCCTGCCATCCTCCTGGTATTTCTCTGAACGGAGCTTTATTAGCTTGAAGTTCCATAGCATCCAGTTTTACAAGATGTTTTACATCCATTGCTACAACCCCCTGTACATTTTCCACTACAACTTGACTCACACTTACCTTGGCAAGAGTTTTTGCAGCCATCTTTACATCCGCTTTTGCAGGAATGGTTACAATCAGCACAACTATGTATTGCATCTGAGGAACCAGAACACGAATTAGTACAATTACCTTGACAGGTTCCTTGACATGTGGTATCACACCTATTCCCACAACTAGTTTCGCATTTATATGCACACGTTATCATGCAGCCTGTATCACAGCCACCCTCGCAGGTCCATCTACAAGTCGAGTGGCAAGTCGAAGTACAAGCAATACCGCAAGTACAGGGAGAGTTATTACCGTACAATTCGTCAGCTTTGACAACAATTGGCGATACAACTATCGCTCCCAATATTGGGAGGATGGCTTGGGCTGTCTTCTTGAAGAAAGCTCTTCTTGATTCTTTTTCTTTCATAGTTATCCTGAAACACTTTCACAATTACCAAAACAACTGTTTACGCAACTGCCCTTACAACCACCTTCACATGATCCTTTACAGCCAGTCGAACAACTGCCCTCACATGAACTTTTACAACTGTTCAAACAAGTGAAATAGCAACCGTCACTACAGGTACCTTGACAGTCGTTCAGGCAAGTGTAGAGGCAAGACTGCATACAACTAGTCACACATGCTGTGAAACAGGGCTATTAGACATTTGGGGTGATGAAATCGCTGTAATGTACTAACATTCATATATTTGCAGCGATTATTACTTATATGATTAAAAAAATGCTTTTTTTGTGGGTCAAATAATGTGGTCCACAATGGCCTGAGAGGCCGTATCCAACGGTATAAATGCAACGACTGTGGCCGTCGGTTTGACGGAGGTATCCGAAGAAGTAAAGCTCAAGTTATAACAGACTACATTGAGGGCAAGCAAACCCTTGAACAGCTCGCCGTCAAATACCAGGTATCGGCAAGAACGATTGCCAGAGATCTGGAGGATATGCGTTACAAGCAGAAAATATCCAAATACAAGGATGTGGTCATTCAGATGGATACAACCTATTGGGGACGGTACTTCGGTTTGATGGTCATCAAGGACTCACTCCGTAACAAGATATTGTGGCGTAAGTATGTGACGCACGAGACGATTGCAGACTATCTCGAGGGTGTGACCTGGCTAGAACGCAAAGGGTTCCATATATACGGTATTGTCATAGACGGCATGTATGGATTGATGCAGGCTCTTAGGCGTTATCCTGTTCAGATGTGCCAATTCCATCAGCAGATGATTGTACGCAGATATCTTGCGGAAGATCCTGATTTAGATGCATCCAGAGACCTCTTGGCCTTGATTAATTCTATCACGGCAATGGATAAGTATGATTTCATATATGCGCTTATGGAGTGGCACAAGAAGTATAAAGATGTTCTTGATGAACGTGTTCATGATAGAAGGATAAAACGCAAGACGCCTCCATATATGCGCCCGAGACTGCGTAGTGCATACCTTAGCATCAAAAGAAATATGTACTGGTTATGGACTTGCTATGATTATTCGGATCGTATTATTCCAAACACAAACAACGGACTTGAAGGCGTATTTTCAGACATAAAGTCCAAGGTCCGCGTTCATAGTGGAATCACCAAAGAACACAGAAAGAAGCTGATAGATGAGTATATATCTCGTCATTACTAGGCACCGCAGCCGGAATATATGCTCTCCGGCTGCTACAGATCGGGCGCTGCGGTGGGCTCTGTTTAAGGCCCTCCTCGCGCCCGTCTGTTGCGTTTCTATCACCCGAAATGTCTAATAGGAACTTTTTGATGACAATTCATCACCCAATTTGTCTAATAGACC
>JAFXNQ010000003.1 GCA_017529425.1 Bacteroidales bacterium
AAAGGATAAGCACAGCTACAAGAAATCTGTCATGAACGAGTTTGAATACGAAGAGACTCTGAAAGAATACCGCCAGGAAGGGCTTGAAGAAGGACGTGAAGAAGGCCGTGAAGAAGGGCGCAAAGAAGGACGTGCCGAAGGCCGCAAAGAAGGGCTCGCTGAAGGACGTGCCGAAGGTCGTGAAGAAGGTCGTGAAGAAGGTCGTGAAGAAGGAAAGAGGGAGGAGCGTATGAAGAACGCAGTCAACCTGAAGAGAATCGGCGTTCCTGTGGAGGATATAGCAAAAGCCCTCGAACTCACAGAGGATGAGATAAAGGCTCTTTAAGGCTGGTATTTCGTCCTTCATCGACAAACTGCCGGAACAGCGAACAACATCAATACGAAATACGGGCAGAAACAAACCAGGGTGGCGCAAGGCCACCCTGAGTCTTTTATTAGAATGATTGTCAGGTGTCAGTATCTTACCAGCCTGCGACGCAGCGGACGCCGTGGCCGACAGATATACCATCTTCACCGCCACTCTGGTAAAGGCCACCATTCATAGTATCATTTTCGTATTTGGCATTATCCACCTTCATTTGAATGCTGTAGGCTGTCGGGCAGAGGTTCTGCCAATAGCGGGATGTCCACAGATTCACTTTCCAACCTCTTGTATCAACGGTATAACCAGTACCCCATATTGTAACACTCATTGTTCTGATTCCTCCTTTGTATATAGTTCCGTTGTAGGGGAGGAACAGTGTACCGTTTGAGCCGGTTATTGACACGCCGTAGTAACTGCCGTTGGCTCCAGCCGCATCATTGGAATAGCCGTCCAGAACATCATAAGGCATCACCTTATAGCCGACAGGACACGGGTCGTACATGGTCTTTGTATTTGCGCTGCCAATCTTAGTAGTGTAATTATTATAATTGTAATAAGAACCTCCGCCCCATAGCAGGCACCATGGAAGCTGATAATCCGTTGCTCCCCATGAATTGAATGTCATATAATTGTTGCTGACTTTAAGGAATGGCTTATTTGGATAGAGGGCGTATGCATCTATCATACGATAGCCACCTTCGTCTCCATTTGTATACTCTGAGACAGTGTACCCAATTGGTGAACCAAACGGATAGTAAAGACCGCAACCTTCTTCAGAGTAATAGTTAATCTCATCGTACGCACCAAGGTTACGGTCCATAACGGTGTACTTGTTGGCGCCCTTGCCTATGCCTGAAATCGTATTCGGCTGGGACGTGCACCAGATGTGCCAAGTCCAGACTCTCGTCCCGTTATTGGTGAGGGTCAGTTTGGCGTTGCCCTTGTTGCCGGTCGCTTTGAAGTAAATCTTGTTGCCTGCGAAGAGCACATCGCTCACACAATTATTCTGGTTCAGGACGACCTCCACTCCGTTACCGGACAAAGATACCCCCCTCCCGTAGGATATGCCTCGGACACGCCATCGGTGAATCCGATGGACGCCCAGTCGACGGCACGGCCGTTGCCGGCAATATTCGTCGGGAAGAAGTAGCCGTCGGCGTCAACGCTGTTCGTATTCACTATGTAGCAGTTGGCCAAGTTGTGACCGAGGGATGTATAAAAGTCAGTCATCGCATCCACAGTACAACTGTACCTATACGCATACCCCTGCCGGAGATTTTTAGTGCCGACGTATGCTATATGTTCTACGTTAGAATCATCTTTGAGTCTGATGGTGACGGTACCGGTGACGTTGGTGGGGGGTACCATCATGCAGAAGCGGTATTGGCTTCCTGCAGTGAGGTAGATACCGCTGCCGCTGCCGAGGGCAAGGGTCATCTTGTTCGCATTATATGTGGAAGAAATTTCTATGTCTTGTGTGGGAGTACCGTCAGTGGGACGGTTAATGTTCTGGGTCAAATCCAAGGTTCCCGTCTGGAGGAATGAGGCGGAACTAGAGTTCAGGGAGAGCTCTGTGTAAGTGGCTGACTGCCCCACAGTAACATCCATGACAACGAGGGCTCCGATATGGCTCATCTTGAAGTTGCATTCGTTGCCCACTGGCGAAGCATGTGATACGAGATAATCTGCACCACCGAGATTGAAACTTGCATCTGACGCTCCCGGAGCTTTCGCTGTGGTCTGAGTCTGGCCGGCATAGCTCACGTTGACGGAGGTTGCTGCGAGATTGGCGTTGTCAATGAATGGATAGTATGCGGCATAAGCTGTTCCTGCTGTGAGCGCGAAGCCATTGCCGTTGAACACACAGCTACTTGCACTGCTGCTTTTGAGCGTGAATAGTCTCTGTAGAGCCCCAGTGGTGTTATAGGGGAAAACGCCAAGCTTATCGTCATTGGCAAATTTGAATGTGACACCAGTCTCAATGAATGTGAGTATCGTCTTGGTGTCGGGAAAATCTTCGTTGTCAAGAACAAAGTCCTCTACCATTACGGAAGGTTCATATACTATTGAGCCGTCTTTCACGAGGACCAAATCTGACACAGACGATGCGGGATTCTCCAATGAAGAATCCTCCTTAGTCGTGCAGGAGTATGCGATAAACGCGAGCAGAAGTACTGCCGCTAAAATGTTCCTTTTCATAGTTGCCTGTTGTTGCGAGTTGGTTGTTCGCTTAATCACCCCAAGGCATAGAATCGGGATCATCAACGGTTGCGTCAGAAGTCTGGCATAAGCGCCTCCGCAATAGTTTACAAACGTCTACTTGCGGGGGAAGATAGGGGTGTTTGTTTTCCATAGTTTAAAGCTTTATTTGATTATTAACAGTCTTACGTTAGAACATATGCCTGGCAAAGTTAAAAAGCAATTGTGATAAGTGCAAGAGTATCAGTGTTTTTTTTCTAAAGAACCGTTCTGACTAGAACGTGCAGTTATAGCGGTAGGCATACCCCTGCCTGAGGTTTTTGCCTGTCAGAATTGTGCTGAATTCTGCCTCTGAACTTGTTTTGAGCTTTAAGGTAACGGTAGATGCACTGAGATCTACGGGGGCTACCATCATGCAGAAGCGGTAGGTCTGTCCGGCAGTGAGAGCTATGCCGCTGTCGCCACCCAGGGTGAGGACGACTTTGCTGCTGGTTGTGGTGTTGGCTATAGTTATGCCCTGGGCGGGCTTGCCGTCGCCGGGCAGCGTGATGCTCTGCCCTACGTCAATGGTGCCGCCTGTTATAAACACTGCGGAGCTTGAGTTGAGCGACAGCTCGGTGTAAGTGTCTGTCTCCGGGGCGGTGACGTCCATGACCACGAGGGAGCCAATGTGGCTTAACCTGAAGAAGCAGGTACCGTCTGCCGGAGTGGCGTTAGCTACGAGATAGTCGGCAGTGCCGATGTTGAAGGTGGTGCCGTCTACGCTGGTTTGTGCCTGTCCGGTATAGTTGACAGGGACTGCATCGGCAGTGATGAAGTAGGATGGATAGTAGGGATAGTACGCACCATATTTCACGCCGGCCTGCAGGGCAAACCCGGGGCACTTCATAGAGCAAGTGGTTGCATCAATAGTGTTAAGATAGAACGGCATCTGGGAGGCATTCTTGACAGCGTACGGGAATATGCCCAGGCACTCGCCGTCAACAAAAGTGAACCTGACACCAGTCTCAATGAATGTGAGTATCGTCTTGGTGTCGGGGTCTCCGTTCTCTATGGCAAAGTCTGTCACAGAAATGCGAGGCTCTTCTACATCTGCAACAGAGGGATCTTCTTTGACTGAGCAGGAGCAGGCCAGGGCCGCCAAAAGCAAAACTGCCGCGAATATGTTCTTTTCCATATTACAATAAACTTATTCTTAAACAATAAAGTTATGAAGAATTTTTCAGAACTTCAAGATTATCAACAATTTTTTCGGCAGAGCCCCCTAGTAAATAGGGCCTTTCAAGGCCAAAAATGGTGGCCAGATGGCCACCATTTTTGAGCCTTTCACGGGACTCGAACCCGCGACCTGCTCATTACGAATGAGCTGCTCTACCGACTGAGCTAAAAAGGCTTTAACGGGTGCAAATATATAGCTATTCTAAGTATTTGTCAATAGCCTTGGCTATGTCGTCACCGCGCAGATTCCGCTTCAGGATAGTGCCGTCAGGGCCTATGAGCAGTATCTGGGGGATGCCGGAAACACCATAATCGTCGGTCGCAGAAGTACCTTCCGTATAGATCACCGGGTACTTTATCCCCATCTGTTCAACGGCATTCAGTGCTGCATCTTTCTTGTCCCATACGTTGATACCGACCACCTGCACGCCCTTGCCTGCGTAGTTCTTGTCAAGCTCAATCAGGTAAGGGATTTCCCGGCGGCATGGGTCGCACCATGACGCCCAGAAATCGATGAGCACATATTTGCCGTTGCCCGCAAAGGCAGAGAGTGACAAGGGCTCTCCGGCAGCGTCGGCGCCGGCAATATCCTTGAACTTGCAGCCGGGGGCAGTGGCCTCGACAGCAGCCAGGGATTCGCGAGTCTGCTGAACGCTCTTATCCTCTTTGATGAAGTCGGCGGCGTCGGCAATGTATTCATCAAGCTCCGCCTGAGATTCGAACGAGAACAGTCGCTGGCCAAGGGCAATCATACCTATGACGTTGTCCTTGTTGTTTGCAAATGCCTTGTCGATAACTGCATAGGCGGTTTCTTCGTTTTCAGCCGCCCGCAATTCGCCAATAAAGGAGTGGAATGATTCGGTGAGCGGACCGGCCTGTACGCGGTCTGTGGAATCCAGGTCAACGATAATCTTACCCGCCTCCGGGACAAAAGTCGCATTGTGGACGTTGGTCCCCTTCTTGTCAAGGTAAATGGAGTATAGGACTGTGGGATCGGCCTTGCCCTTGAAGGTGAATTTGCCGTCAATCACAGTCGTGGTGTCGGCCTCGCCGGTCATGCTGTTGTGCATCACTACCAGTGCGCCGTTTACATCGTCGGTAGGGGTGAGGGTACCGTTGACGGTAAAAGAATTGCCGTTGCTGCAAGAGGCTGCAGCAGCGGCAATCAGTAATATAGAGAATACTCTTTTCATATTATTATGAACTTGTTACCATGCGAGAGCGCTGGCTCCGAGGATGGCGGCGTCGGACTCTTTGAGTGCAGAGGGAATCACAGCCACTTTGCCTTTCCATATGGGGAGCAGGTTTGCCTCCAGAGCTTCCTTGAGAGGTTTGAATATGAAATCGCCGGCACGAGCCAGACCGCCGAACACCACGATGGCTTCGGGGGCGCTGAATGCAACGAAATCTGCAAACTGACGGCCCAGCATTGCGCCTGTAAAGTTGAATACCTCAATGGCGAGTTTGTCGCCTTTGACAGCAGCTTCGTAAACGTCCTTGGAGGTGATTTCCTCGACGTCATTCAGCAGGCTGTCGTTGTATTTGCCGGTGCCGAGCCACTCGCGGGCGGTGCGTGCCACTCCGATTGCGGATGCGTATGCCTCCAGGCAGCCGAACTTGCCGCAGCCGCACTGGCGTCCGTTGTGGCGGACAACGTTGGTGTGACCCAACTCGCCGGCGAAGCCGTCGTGTCCATATACGAGCTCACCGTTGATGATGATGCCGCTGCCCACGCCGGTGCCGAGGGTAATCATGATGAAGTTTTTCATACCGAGGGCTGCGCCGTATTTCATCTCGCCCATAGCCGCCGCATTGGCGTCGTTGGTGAGGGTCACAGGTACGCCCAGTCTCTCCTCCATATATTTCTTCAGGGGCACTGCACCTTTGTTTGCCCAGGGCAAGTTGGGTGCGAAAGCGATTTCACCGGTGTAATAGTTGCCGTTAGGGGCACCTATGCCGACACCCTGAATCTGGTCCATACCGACACCTTTTGCAAGGTCCTTGATGGTGTCGCACACGGAATCCATAAACTTTTCGCCTTCGTCAGCACCGTATTTAGAAGTTATGACGGTCTGGGCGACAATGTCGCCGCGACGGTCCACGATGCCTATCTTGGTGGTCTGGCCACCTATGTCAACGCCTACTACGTAAGGTTTGTCCATTATTTGTCTCTTTTAGAGGGGTTAAACTACTCAACAGGGATATCCTTGTTTACATTCTTGTGACCTGCGAGGCCGTAGAACAGCAAGAAAGCGAGGCAGGCAACCAGCAGCCAGTAGCTGGGCATGGAGCCGACCTTGTCTGCAAGCAGGTTCTGCAGGAACGGGATGATACCGCCGCCGCAAACCAGGGTCATGAAGATACCGGAAGCAGGAGCTGTGTATTTGCCGAGGCCCTCGGTGGAGAGGTTGAAGATAGAACCCCACATCACAGAGGTGCACAGACCGCAGAGGGTCAGGAAGCCGAGGCTCATGGGAACGGTGTTCTTGCCAATGGTGATGGTGCTGCTCTCGGGGGTGAACATTGCCAGGATGAGGAGCAGGATTGCTACGCCGGAGGTGGTGATGAGCATCGTCTTGCTGGATACCTTGCCGCCGATGGCGCTGCCGATGAGACGGCCGATGAGCATGCAGAACCAGTATGCGCCGATAAAGGTACCTGCTATAGCGGGACCTACGTTAGCAAGGCTGGAGAAGTGGATGTTGGCAGTGTTGGGGATGCCGACCTCGATACCTACATAGAAGAAGATGGAGATTGCACCAAGCAGGAAGTGACGGAAGCTCAGAGGGCTGTGCTCGTCTTTCTTGGCATTGCCTGCCAGGCGGGCAGCCTTCTCTTCTGCGGTTTCCATATGCGGCTCGGGAATCTTGGTAAAGAGGATTACCAGGAATGCTACTGCAAAGATGGCCATTGCGATAATCATCACAGGAGCAGCCTTGGCTACGGTTGCGTCCTGGATGGAACCGCCCACGAGCCAGCCGACCATGATGGGCGCGATGGTACCACCGATGGAGTTGCAGCTGCCGCCCATCTGGATGAGCTGGTTACCCTTGTTACCGCCGCCGCCGAGGGTGTTGAGCATGGGGTTGACCACGATGTTGAGCATACACATTGAGAAGCCTGCTACAAATGCACCGAGTACATAAACAAAGAAGCTCTCTGCATAGCCGGAGAGGAACTGGATGGCAACGCCGATAAAGCCCACGATAACCGCAGCCAGGGCGGTGAATTTATAACCCTTGCGGCGCAGGATGATACCCGCGGGGATACCCATGCAAGCGTATGCGATAAAGTTTGCGAGAGTACCAAGCTGGCTGAGAGCCTTGCTTGCGCCAAACTGGTTGGTGACCACTACACCCATCGAACCTGCGAGGTTGGTGACGAATGCAATCATAAAGAACAGGGCAAACATCACAATGATGGCCGGAGTGTAGTTCTGTTTCTTAGTCTCTGTCATAATGATATTGATTTAGATAAATAATTGCCAAACGGGTAAATCTCCACTAAGGTAAAAATTTTATTCCAAAAAATGAATAAAGAGTCCGCTGCGGAGTTTGGGTTCAAACCAGGTCGTCTTGGGAGGCATTATGTTGCCGGTATCTGCGATGTTGATGAGCTGGTCCATGGAGACGGGGTATAGGGCGAATGCCACGGCCATCTCGCCGGAATCGACCCGCTTCTTGAGCTCTCCCAGACCGCGGATGCCGCCCACAAAGTCAATGCGTTTGTCGGTGCGGAGGTCCTTGATGCCCAGGATTTTGTCCAGAACAAGATTGGAGAGCACGGTCACGTCCAGCACTCCGATGGGATCGCTGTCGTTATATGTTCCCGGCTTTGCGGTGAGTGAATACCATACACCTTCCAGATACATTGAGAAGTTGTGCAGTTTCTCCGGACGGTAAGGCACGGTAGAGGGGCAGTGGCAGGGGAGTTCACACTCGCACTTGCCGCCGTCCAGGGTGCAGTCACAGCGGCACTCCACCTCGAAATCTTTCTGGAGAGCCTCAATGAACTGCTTGGCTGTGAGACCGTTCAGGTCTTTGACCACGCGGTTGTAGTCCATAATCTTGAGCTCACTCTTAGGGAAAGCTACCGCCATGAAATAATTATATTCCTCGTCGCCGCGGTTATTGGGATTCTGCCCGCGCTTCTCCACTCCGATGCGGACGCTGGCCGCGGTGCGGTGGTGGCCGTCGGCTATGTACATAGCGTCTATCCCGGAGAATTCCTTTGTGATGGCAGCTATGGTAGCATCGTCGTCTATTATCCAGAGGGTGTGTCCTATTCCGTCCTCTGCCACAAAGTCGTATTCCGGCTCACCCTTGATGGTGCGTGATATGATATCGCCCAGCACAGAATTGTCGCGGAAAGCGAGAAATACAGGCTCCACATTGGCGTTCTGGGCGCGGAAGTGGCGCATACGGTCGTCCTCTTTCTCCTTGCGGGTGAGTTCGTGCTTCTTGATGGCACCTGAGAGGTAGTCATCTACATAGGCGCAGAGCACAAAGCCGTACTGGGTGCGGCCGTCCATTGTCTGGGCATATAAATAATAATTCTCACGTTTTTCCTGAACGAGCCAGCCGTTGGCCTGCCATCTCTTGAGGTTCTCCACAGCCTTGTCGTAAACACGCTGTTCGTGCTCGCCGGCAATGGGGTCAAAATCAATCTCAGGTTTTATTATGTGAAGCAGCGATTTTTCACCGGCCTCGGCCTTCGCCTCCTCTGAATTGAGCACATCGTAGGGGCGAGAAGCAACTTCGGCCGCGAATTTCTTAGGCGGCCGAAGTGCAGCAAAAGGTTTTACTTTTACCATATATGTTTAGAATTTGTTCAGTTGGAACCTGGTGCAACCATCCTTGAAGAATGCGCAGATCTGATTTGCAGCAGCCAGGCCTGCGTTGAGGTTGGCCTCTGCGGTCTGGGCACCCATCTTCTTGGGGGTCGCAAACACCCGTTCGCCAAACTTCTCGCGCAGGGCGGCATAATTGGAAGGAGCTATGTCGGTGGCATATTTGAGGTCGGGACGCTCTTCAAGGGCCTTCTCCAGGCCGGCTTCGTCGATCACCTCCTTGCGGGCGGTGTTGATGAGGGTCGCCCCCTTGGGCATCCTGGTAATCAGGTCGTAGCCTATGCTGCCGATTGTCTGGGGGGTGGCGGGGATGTGTACAGAAACAAAGTTGCAGCTGGAGTAGAGCTCATCTACGCTGGCTGCGGGGGTGGCGCCCATCTCGGAGATCTTCTCTGCAGGGATGAACGGATCGACAGCCATCACGCTCATACCCAGCGCCTCTGCTTTCTTGCCCACAAGGCGGCCCACGTTGCCGAAGGCCTGGATGCCGATTTTCTTGCCCATAACCTCACTTCCGGTGGCGGGGGTGAACTGGTTGCGGCACATGAAAATCATCATTGCGATGGCGAGCTCAGCCACGGCGTTGGCGTTCTGGCCGGGGGTGTTCATAGCCACCACCTTGTGTGCGCTGAGGGCGTCGAGGTCAAGATTGTCAAATCCGGCACCTGCGCGGACCACAATCTTTAGATTCTTGGCAGCATCGGCCACCTCTGCGGTGACCTTGTCGCTGCGGACGATAAGCGCATCGGCGTCGGCGACGGCTGCCAGCAACTCCTCTTTGGAGGTGTATTTCTCAAGCAGCGCCAGGGTACGGCCTGCCCCTTCCACTATATTTTTTATGCCAGCCACGGCTGCGGCTGCAAAAGGTTTCTCTGTTGCAACTAAAACTTTCATGATATTTTATTTATGAAGTTGTTCAAATTCCTGCATGCAGGCGATCAGCGCCTCTACGGCCTCCACGGGGCAGGCGTTGTAGAGGGATGCGCGGAAGCCGCCTACGCTGCGGTGGCCCTTGATGCCGACCATTCCGCGAGCCTTTGCAAACTCCAGGAACTCATCCTGCAGTGCCTCCTTGCCGGGAGCCATTACAAAGCATACGTTCATGATGGAGCGGTCCTCTTTTGCTGCGGTGCCCACAAACAAGCTGTTGCGGTCAATCTCGTCGTAGAGCATTCCTGCCTTCTTGACGTTGATCTTGTTGATGGCCTCCACGCCGCCCAGGCCCTTGAGCCACTTGAGGGTCTCGTTCATCACAAAGATGGAGAACACGGGCGGAGTGTTGAACATGGATGCACCGTCAATGTGGGTCTGGTAGTTGAGCATGGTGGGGATGTGACGGCTCACCTTCCCCAGGATATCCTTGCGGACTATTGCGAATGCTACACCTGCGGGGCCGACGTTCTTCTGTGCACCGCCATAGATGATACCGTACTTGCTGACATCGACGGGACGGCTCATTATGTCGGAAGACATATCTGCAATCAGAGGCACGGGGCTGTCAAAGTCCTCGCGGATCTCGGTGCCGTAGATGGTGTTGTTGGTGGTAATATGGAAATAATCCACATCGGTAGGGATTGTCCAGCCCTTGGGGATATAGCTGAAAGTCTTGTCGGCAGAAGAAGCAACTACTACAGTTTCTCCCAGTGCAGCGGCCTCTTTGCAGGCTTTCTTTGCCCAGACGCCGGTCTCCAGGTATGCGGCCTTCTTCTCCAGCAGGTTCATCGGCACGCACAGGAACTGGGTTGATGCACCGCCCGCCATAAACAGCACTTCATATTCTTCAGGAATGTGCAGCAGTTCTCTCCAGAGCGCACGGCACTCGTCCATAACCACGCCCCATTCCTTGGAACGGTGCGAAACCTCGATAACCGACATTCCGGTACCCATGAAATCTTTCAGTGCCTCTATTGCAGCATCGATAGCGACCTTGGGGAGCACGCAGGGACCTGCGTTAAAATTGTAAGCTTTCTTCATTGATGATATCTGTTATATTGTTATTCTAATTAGTGCCGTAAAGGTATAAATTCTTCGGTGGTTTTTTCGCAATAGTGGCACAATAGTTTGACTTTTTCCCCCTCTTTGACTGTCTTGAAGCGGGTGGTCACCGCCTGACGGTTGGTGACGCACATGGGGTTGGAGCACTTTGCGATGCCGACAACTTCTGCGGGAAGGTCGATTTTCTTTTTGGAGACCACTTCGTAATTGCGGATAATGTTTACCGTGGCGTCGGGAGCGGCCAGCGAGATGCGGCTGAGTTCTTCGTCGGCAAAGAAGCGGTCGGCAATCTTTATGATTCCTTTCCGCCCGAGCGACTTGCTCTCCAGGTTGACGCCGATGGTCACAGGATTCAGTGCCTGGCTGAGGTCCAGAATGTCAATTACCTGGAAAATGTTTTGAGCGGGGATATGGTCCAGCACGGTGCCGTCCTTGATGGCACTGACCTTCAGTTGAGTGTTTTTTTCTGACATGGCTTCCGGTTTATTTATATCCGAGCAGGCACGCAATTATCGCCATCCGCACATACATGCCGTTCTCTGCCTGTTTATAATAATAAGCGTAGGGGGTATCATCTACATCATCCGCAATCTCGCCCACGCGCGGGAGAGGGTGGAGAATCTTCATGTTGGGGCGTACCCCGTCAAGCATGGCCCGTTCAAGGCGGTATACATCCTTAACCTTCTCGTATTCCATGGGGTCGTTGAAGCGCTCCTGCTGCACGCGGGTCATATAAAGGATATCGCAGTCACGGAGATGTTTCTGGAGCGACGCTGTCTCGGTATAGGGGATGCCTCGCGTGTCAAGGAACTCTTTGTACTCCATCGGCATCTTGAGCTCTGCGGGAGAGGTAAAGCAGAAACTCGGGTTGAAGTGCGACATTGCCTGCAGCAGCGAGTGCACCGTGCGGCCGTATTTGAGGTCGCCGACCATGTTTATGGAGACGTTGTCCAGACGGCCCTGTGTCTCGAGAATAGTGTAGAGGTCGAGCAACGTCTGGCTGGGGTGCTGGTTGGCGCCGTCGCCGGCATTTACCACCGGTATGTCACACACCTCGCTGGCGTAGCGGGCGGCCCCTTCCAGCGGGTGCCTCATCACGATAATGTCCACATAGTTGGACACCATCTTTATGGTATCCTTGAGTGTCTCGCCCTTGCTGATGCTGGTGTTGGCCACATCACTGAAGCCTATCACCCGGGCGCCGAGGCGGTTGGCGGCCGTCTCAAAACTGAGGCGGGTGCGGGTTGACGGTTCAAAAAAGAGGCACGCTACAACCTTGCCCTCGAGCAGTTTCTGGCTCTTGTTGGCCTCCATTTCGCGGGCAACGGAGAGGATGTGCAGAATTTCCTCCTTTGAGAAATCGTGAATTGAAATCAGATTCTTGTGCATATAGCGATTTTATTCATTGATTCGGTAAATATGGCCTCAGATGACAATGGTACAGAGGTCTCCAGGGTGCATTCGTCACCAAAAGAGGGCAGCTCCACCGCCAGTCGGAAATCCTTGAGGCACTTCATTACGGCGTTCATCTGGGCATAGTCGAAACTGATGCGGTAGCGCGCCGTGGCAATCTTTTCTGCCACCTTTGCCGCGGCAATGGCGTCGGCAGAGGCCGATTTGTATGCGTTGATGAGTCCGGAGGTGCCCAGAAGCGTCCCCCCGAAGTAGCGTACCACAACAATCAGGATATCGCTCAGGCCGTTGGAGATAATCTGTCCCAGAATGGGCTTGCCGGCGGTGGAGGAGGGTTCGCCGTCGTCGTTGGCACGCCACCTGTCGCCAAGAAGCCCCAGGCGCCATGCATAGCAATGATGCCTTGCATCAAAATATTCCCTCTTGAGAGTGGAAATTATTGCCTTTGCCTCCTCTTCGCTCTCCACCGGATAGGCAAAAGCGAGAAACTTGCTCCCCTTATCCTTGAAGATACCTTTGGACGGTGCTGCGATGCTCTTGTAGCAATCTGCTTTAGATTGTGGCCCGGGGTTCATTTGAGTTGCGAATATATGCCATTTTTTGTACTTTTGCAAAGTATCAGAAGTCATACGGAAACATAGAATGATCTACAAGTTTAAAGCTACAATACCTGCCAGTAAGGTTTTTATGAGAGAGTGGGCGGTCCGTTCCGATATGAATTTGTTCCGCTTCAACCGTTTTATCCTGGGTGAGCTATGCTTCTCCACGGACCAGATGGTGATTTATAAAGCATACGACGCCAACGGGAAGTGTACCGGTCAGTACGGCCTCTTTGACCTTGGGGACGGTACGCTGGACAAGATAACCTTTGCTGATGTGGTGGCGAGAGGTCAGGTCCATATAGAACTCGTTTACGATTTGCGCTCCAAGCGTATAATCAACCTCTGCTTCGAAGGGGAAATGGAAGAGGATCCCAGGTGCAGCTATCCGCTGCTCGTGGCTGAGAAAGGGCACAACCCCGGCCAGTTCGCCGATAAATATGAAGATTACCTCTATGAGAATCCAGTCCGCAGCGCCGGTGTCTCCATGATTGAAGACGACGATGACGACGATTTGGACGAGGACGAAGAGGGCGAGGAGGAGATTTACGACGGCGGTCTCGAAGACGACACCATTGAATAAAAAACTCCTGATTATTCTGGGGCCGACGGCGGTCGGCAAGAGTGACTATGCAATAGCGAAGGCGCTTGAGTCCGGTTCGCCGGTAATCAATTGCGACTCCCGCCAGATTTACCGCGAGATGGACATCGGGGTGGCGCGCCCCGACGCGGCGCAGCTGGCTGCGGTAAAGCATTATATGATAGCTAACCACTCGGTTGAGGAGCACTACACAGCTGGCCTTTTTGAGCTGGAGGCGATGGATCTTCTTCAAGAGCTGTTTGCCTCGTGCGACACACTGGTCATGACGGGTGGCTCCGGCTTCTATATAGATGCTCTCTGCAACGGGCTGGACGATTTTCCCCCGGCTGACCTTGAACTGCGCTCGCAACTTACTGCCAGGCTGGAGAGTGAAGGTGTGGAATCCCTGCGGCATGAACTGAAGTTCCTTGACCCCGAAAGCTATTTCAATATAGATATTGCAAACGGCCAGAGGGTCGTGCGCGCCCTTGAGGTAACGCTTGCCACCGGACGGCCTTTCTCGTCGTTTAAAAGTGCTCCTGCCAAGAGCCGCCCGTTTGACATAGAGAAGATCGGCCTGCGGCGCACCCGCGAGCAACTGTATGCGCGCATAGATGCCCGGGTGGATGTGATGATGGAAGCGGGTCTTGAGGCTGAGGCGCGGGGTCTGGTGAAATACCGCGACCGGCCGGCACTTAATACCGTCGGCTACAAAGAACTCTTCGGTTTTTTTGATGGGGAATACGACCTCGAAGAGGCTGTCAGGCTTATTAAGCGCAACACGCGCCACTATGCCAAAAAGCAGATGACTTACTGGCGGCGCGACAGCTCAATACACTGGATAGATCTGGATTAGTTGCCTATTTCAGAGATAAACTTGATGCGGACAAGGCGTACCTCCATCTCGTCGTAGTCGCCGAGGTCACGCATAGCCTCATCCAACGAGTCGCTGTGGGCCTCTTCTTTGAAATAGGTGTAGATATCCTCCATTTCGTCCATATCAACGGCGCGGTGGATATAATAGTCGATATTGATGCGTGTGCCGGAGTTTACAATAGACTCTATCTCGTCCAGCAACTCGTTCATATCCATATCTTTGGCGCGACAGATGTCCTCGAAGGGCATTTTGCGGTCTATGCTCTGGATAATGAAAATCTTGACGCCAGACTTGTTGGCCACATTGCGCACCATAATATCATCGGGCCGGAGGATGTCATTCTCCTCTACATAGCGGGCAATCACCTTGATAAACTCGCTGCCGAACTTGCGGGCTTTCCCTTCTCCGACTCCCTGGCAGTGATGCAGCTCCTCGAGCGTAACAGGGTAGAGAATGGCCATATCTTCCAGCGAGGGGTCGGAGAAGATGACCCAGGGCGGGAGGTTGAGCTTTTTAGATAGGTCGGAGCGGACCTGCTTGAGGATGGCCAGCAGGATGGGGTCGCCGCTGCCGCCGGTGCCGGGCTTTGGACGGGTAACGATGCTCTCATCGTCATCGTCGTCGCACTCTGTGAACGAGCGCTGCTCCGTAAGCATGATGGGGTAGGGCTTCTTGTAGAACTCCATACCCTTAGCGGTTATGTTGATCAGGCCGTATTTGTCAATATCCTTGTCCAGCAGATGAAGCACCAGTCCCTGGCGGATCACAGCGGCCCAGAAGCGGGTGTCGCGGTCTTTCCCGACTCCGAACAGCGGGTGCTTGTGATGATTATATGATTTTATCAGGGAGTTGGATACTCCGGCCAGGACATCGGCCAGGTGTTCTGTCTTGAAGTTCTCTTTGAGGGAGAGTATCAGCTCCATCACATAGAGCATCTGTTTCTGTCCGTCAAACTGCTCCTTGGGGTGGATGCAGTTATCGCAGCAGCCGCAATTGTCCTGGGGATAGTCCTCGCCAAAATAGTTTAGCAGAATCTTGCGGCGGCACTGGTTGCTCTCTGCGTAGGATACCACATCCAGCAACAGCTGTTTGCCAATCTCCTGCTCGGAGATGGGCTTGCCCTGCATGAACTTCTCCAGCTTCTGGATGTCTTTGTGGTTGTAGAACGTGATGCATTTGCCCTCGCCTCCGTCACGGCCGGCGCGGCCGGTCTCCTGATAGTATCCTTCCAGGCTCTTGGGGACGTCGTAGTGTATTACAAACCGGACGTCGGGTTTGTCAATGCCCATGCCGAAGGCGATGGTGGCCACAATCACATCGGCCCGCTCCATCAGGAAGTCGTCCTGGTTGGCGGCACGGGTGGCTGCGTCCAGACCCGCGTGGTAGGGGCGCGCCTTGATGCCGTTCACGTTGAGCAGTTCTGCAAGCTCCTCCACCTTCTTGCGGCTGAGGCAGTAAATGATGCCGCTCTTCCCCTTGTTTTCCTTTATGAATTTAATTATTTCCCGCTTGGCGTCGCTCTTGTCCCGGATTTCATAATACAGGTTGGGGCGGTTGAAAGATGACTTGAACACCCTGGCGCCGGTCATCCCCAGGTTTTTCTGTATGTCCGACTGCACCTTGGGAGTCGCGGTGGCGGTGAGGGCTATTATGGGCGCCTTGCCAATCTGCGACACCGTCTCGTTGATGCGGCGGTATTCCGGACGGAAGTCGTGGCCCCACTCGGAGATGCAGTGAGCCTCGTCAATGGCGTAGAAGGATATCTTGATGGATTTGAGCATAGCCACGTTCTCCTCTTTGGTGAGCGATTCCGGGGCTACGTATAATAGTTTTGTCTTGCCGGCGATAAGGTCGGCGCGGACCTGCTGTATCTGGGTCTTGCTCAGCGAAGAGTTGAGAAAGTGGGCAATATGGGCGCTGTCTTCTGTGTGGACAAACTCCCGCAACGCATCCACCTGGTTCTTCATAAGTGCAATCAGGGGGGAGATGACTATCGCGCATCCTGGAAGGCAGAGGGCCGGCAGCTGGTAGCAAAGCGATTTGCCGCCGCCGGTGGGCATGAGCACAAAGGCGTCGCCTCCCTCAATCAGGTGTGTGATAATCTCTTCCTGATTCCCTTTGAACGAATCGAATCCGAAAAAGGTCTTAAGTTTTGAATGTAATTCTTCTCTGGTGATAGTCATACAAAAAACTTTCACGAAGTTTCCCAGATATCAAATGTACCTTTTTAATTCAACTTGACCAAAAAAACTTGATACCTTTTGAGCCAATATTTGAAATAATAAGTATATTTGCGATTCAAAATAAGACGATTATATAGTCAATAAAATAATTCAGTTTTAAAATGAAAGTTTTCAAATTTTTTGCAGTCTGCGCTCTGGTAGTGGCTATGACTGCTTCTTGCTACAGTGTCCCTTCGGTTGAGAAACAGCCCGAGGGTATTACCAAAGCCGATGTTGACTCCGCAAGTTACGCCCTTGGCGTATATTACGGCCAGATGATCGTGATGAACAATCTCGGTGACATGAACATGAATCAGGTATGGAAAGGTCTCCGTGACGCTATCAAGGGGGACAAGGAAGAGCTTGACAACATGTTTGTAAACACCCACATGAGCAACTTCATGCGCAAGCGCGAAGAGGTTATGGCAGAGCTCAACAAGAAGACAGGTGAGGAGTTCCTCGCAAAGAATGCCAAGGCGGAAGGCGTTGACACCACAGAGAAGGGTCTGCAGTACATGGTTGTACGCAAGGGTAACGGCGTGTTCCCCACCAGCAAGCAGGATACTGTAAAGGTCAGCTACGAGGGCTGCACCCTTGACGGTAAGGTATTTGACTCTTCTTACGACCGCGGCGACACAGCCACTTTCGTGCTCAAACACGTGATTGAGGGTTGGCAGGAAGGCCTGATGTTCTGCGATGAAGGCAGTGAGGTT
Organism: Bacteroidales bacterium; assembly: GCA_017529425.1. GTDB lineage: Bacteria > Bacteroidota > Bacteroidia > Bacteroidales > UBA932 > Equibacterium. Next base: position 17,030 of record JAFXNQ010000003.1, read on the forward strand.
GTTCTTTGGATCCCTTCTGATATGGCATACGGTCCCCGTGGCCCTATGGGTCCCAACCAGACCCTGAAGTTCAAAGTTGAGCTTCACGAGGTTATGCCTTTCGTAGAGAAAGAGGAAGAGGCAAAATAATCATACCGGTGGCCTAAGGCCGCTGATTAGCAATCCGCAAGCGCAGTATGCCGGCGTCCTGATCCGACATACTGCGCTTTGGCGATAAAACCAGCTCGATGTCCACATTCAGGAGAATACTCTCGTATGCCAGACCCTACGGCCGCTACTGGCCGGGCTATCTGGTGCTGTCGATACTTTCAGTAGTGTTCGGCATCGCCAATTATGCTCTCATCGGGCCGATCCTGGGGGTGCTGTTTGAGCCGTCAACCGTTACCGGAGTCTCCGTCAGGCCGGAGTTCTCCTTCTCTGTGAAGTACTTTGAGCAGATGTTCCAATATCTGCTCGGGGCGACTATCGCAGAGAGTGGCGTGATGCGGGGGTTGCTGTTCGTGTCGCTGGCGCTCATCGCAGCCTCTTTCCTCTCCAATCTTTGCCGATATCTTTCTCAGCGGATTCTGGTGAGTATGAAGACGCGGATGATGATGAACATCCGCCGCGACCTCTTTGTAAAAATCAGTTCTCTCAACGTCGGTTATTTCAGCGACAAACGCAAGGGGGACATATTGTCCAGCATCTCCAACGATGTAAACGAGGTGCAGAATACCGTGGCCAGCAGTTTCCACATCATATTCCGCGAGCCGCTGCTGGTTATAGGATTTATGGCGATGCTGTTTTATATGTCGCCCCGGCTCACTCTGGTATCGTTGGTGGCAATTCCGCTGTCGGCTTTGGTAATAAGCCGGATAACTCATAATCTCAGGCGCGAGGCGACTATCACCCAGACCCTTATGGGTCAGATAACCAGTCGCTTTGAAGAGGCTATCTCAGGGTCACGCATTATCAAGGCCTTCAATGCGGAAAAGTATGTGGAGCAGCAGTTCTGGAAAGATAACATACGGCACAAGCAGGTGAGCCAGGCAATTGCCAACCGGCAGGAACTGGCGTCGCCGACGTCAGAGTTCCTGGGCATTACCGTGGCGGTGATGGTGCTCTTTTACGGCGGTTGGCTCAATCTCCGTGGCCAGCTGGGTATGAGCTGGCCCGCATTCGTGGTCTACATCGGTTTCTACTGGAGGGTGCTGGAACCCACCAAGGCGATTGCTGCCGCATATGCCAGCATCCGCAAAGGGCTGGTGTCTGGGAACCGCATCTTTGCAATCCTGGATGCGGAGAACGGTATCAGGGAAGATGAGAATCCCCTTCCGCTGGAAAATTTCTGCGACAAGATAGAGTTCGATGACGTATCCTTTGACTATGGCGACGGTGCTGTTCTCAAACACATCAGTTTCACCATTCCCAAGGGAAAGACGGTGGCTGTAGTGGGCCCTTCCGGGGCGGGAAAATCTACCTTGGCCGACCTGCTGGCCCGCTTCTGGGATGTTACAGAAGGCTCCATCCGCATAGACGGGGTTGATATCCGTCGTTACCGTATCGGGGACCTGATGCGCCAGTTTGGAGTGGTTACCCAGGAGGCTATCCTCTTCAACGATACTGTATATAACAACATATCCTTTGGCCTGGATGGCGTGGATGAGGACGCAGTAGTGGCCGCTGCCAGAGTGGCCAACGCCGACGAATTCATCTCCGCTATGCCGCAGGGATACCGTACAAGCATAGGTGACCGCGGCCAGCGCCTTTCTGGCGGCCAGCGGCAGCGCATCTCCATAGCCCGTGCAGTGCTCAAGAATCCGCCGGTGCTGATTCTGGACGAGGCTACGAGCGCTCTTGACACAGAGAGCGAGCGCCTGGTGCAGGATGCCCTGATGCGCCTGATGCAGAATCGCACCTCCCTGGTCATTGCCCACCGTCTCTCCACCATCCAGCATGCCGACGAGATAATCGTTTTACAGGATGGCGAGATTGTTGAGAAGGGTACTCACAGGGACCTTATGGCCTCAGGCGGCCTCTACTCCCACCTGTGTTCACTGCAATCGGTCTCACAATAGAATGTCATGGAGCCAAGATCGCTGAATAACATGCTCGAGACGAGTATCCGTAACAACTGGGAGCGTCCGGCGCTCTCAAATTGCGACGGTGAAACGCTCCTTTATAAAGATGTAGCGCGGTACATCGGCATGCTTCAGCGCTTTTTTGTGCGTGCAGGCATAGGCCGCGGCGATAAGATCGCCCTGTGTTCCCGCAATCAGGCTCGCTGGGGGGTGGCGTTTATGTCTGCCCTCTCAGCGGGAGCCGTTCCGGTGCCCCTTCTGCAGGATTTCCGCGCCGGCAACATACACTACCTGGTGAATCATTGTGACGCCACCATACTGTTTGCGGGAAGCTCCGTACTTGAGACGCTTAACCCGTCGGTTATGCCCAACCTGAAGGCAATCGTAAGGATGGAGGACTTTGCTGTGGTTTACGCTGCGGAGGAGCACCTCAAAGGGCCCCTTGCAGAAGTTGCAGGCGATAATGGCTTTGGCCCTGCCGACCTTGAATTTTTCATAGATACTCCAGACGACCTGGCAATCATCAACTATACATCGGGCACCAGCGGCTTTGCCAAGGGGGTTATGCTGCCCTATCGCTCTCTGGTGAGGAACGTGGAGCTTATAGAGCACACCGCTCCCGGCTTGAACTGCTACTCTAATGTGGTTTCAATGCTCCCCACTGCGCACATGTATGGCCTGATGATGGACCTGATATTTGAGATGACTATAGGGGCGCATGTCCATTTCTTGATGCGCGCCCCCAGCCCGATGGTGATCCGGGAGACTTTTTCCGCCATCCGCCCCGACATTGTGATGACAGTGCCTCTGGTGGTGGAGAAGATTGTCCGCAGGGTTATCCAGACCCTTGAATGCCCCCTTGATGCCGCTAGCCTCACGCCGCAACTGCGCAAGCAGGCTTGCGAGATGCTCACAGAGACTTTTGGCGGGAATTTCTCTGAAGTGGTGGTGGGCGGAGCCCCGCTTAACCGCGAGGTGGAGGATTTCCTGTTGGCGATAGGGTTCCGATATACGGTCGGGAGCGGAATGACAGAGTGTGGGCCGCTGGTATCGCTCTCTCCGTGGGACCAGACCAAACCGCATACCTGCGGCAAGAGGGCATTCTACAACGAAATCCGGATTGATTCGCCAGACCCGGAGAGAATTCCGGGTGAGGTGTATATCCGCGGCGGCAATGTGTTCCTGGGCTATTATAAAATGCCCCGTGAGTCGGCTGAGGTTTTCAGCGGCGAGGGGTGGTTCCGTACCGGCGATATCGGCACTCTTGATTCAGAGGGATTCCTCTCCCTGAAAGGGCGCTGCAAGACCATGATACTCACAGCTGCCGGGCAGAACATTTATCCGGAAGAGATCGAGAGCAGCATAAACAATCTGCCGTACGTCCAGGAGTCGCTGGTGGTTTCTGTCAAGAACCAGCTGGTGGCGCTGATATATCCCGACCAGGAGATGGTGTCGGGCGACGGTATGTCTGAGGCGGATGTCTATCAGACGCTTAAATCGGAAATCCGTGCCCTTAACCTGGAACTTCCCACCTATTGTGCCATCTCCCGGATAGAGATTTTTCCTGAAGAGTTTGAAAAAACACCCAAAAACAGTATAAAACGCTATCTATATGACAGAGAAACAAAAACAATTTGACCGCAGTTACCTTGACATGGCCGAGATATGGTCGCACAATTCATATTGCCAGCGCCGTCAGGTAGGGGCGCTTATTGTCAAGGACAGGATGATTATCTCTGACGGCTATAACGGCACCCCCCGCGGGTTTGAGAATGTTTGCGAAGAGGACGGCGTTACCAAGCCGTATGTACTGCACGCAGAGGCAAATGCCATCACCAAGGTGGCAATGAGTCACAACAGCAGCGAGGGGGCGACCCTCTATGTTACCGACTCCCCCTGTATGGAGTGCGCAAAACTGATTATCCAGAGCGGCATAACCAGGGTGGTATATCGTCGGGAGTATCGTATTACAGAGGGCCTGGACCTTCTCCGCAAGGCCGGGATAGAGGTTTGCAAATATGAATGAGAATACTTTTTACAAAGTGATCCGCCCGCTGTTGTGGGTAATCACAATTGCCCTTGCGGCAGGAATCGTGCTCAGGGCACTCCCTTCTTCGTGCAGCAAAAAGGTCGATGTCGACTCTATTGATTCTGACTGGTCCAAGCTGATGCTGGTGTTGGAGAGCGTGGACCAGAATTATGTTGATAATATTGACCACAAGAAGGTCATGGAGGATATCATTCCCGATGTAATGCGTGAACTCGACCCCCATTCTGTTTATCTCCCTCCCCAGGAACTCAAGGAGGCAGAGGAGTCGCTGGCTGGCGGCTTCGAGGGAATCGGCATCCAGTTCAACGTGCCCAACGATACCATCGTGGTGAATTCTGTAATAACCGGCGGCCCCTCAGAGAAGGCGGGGCTCAGGGTCGGCGACCGGGTGATAAAGGTAGATGAAAGGGTCGTTGCCGGGGTGAATATGCCTCAGGACACCATGGTCTCACTGATGCGCGGTCCCAAAGGTACAAAGGTGATAATCAGTATCCTGCGTCACGGTTCGGACGACCTGATACCGTTCACCATTACCCGCGACAAGATTCCGGTGAACAGTGTGGACGTATCTTACATGCTCAACGACACCACCGGCTATATCAAGCTAAGCAAGTTTGCCCGCACTACATATTCTGAATTTGCCAAGGCGCTGGATAAACTGAACGGGCAGGGGATGAAGCGGCTGGTGTTTGACCTGCGCGACAACAGCGGCGGCTACCTGGACCAGGCGATGCTGCTGGCCAACGAATTCCTGAAGAAGGGGCAGATGATTGTATATATGGAGGGCAAGGCGCGTCCCCGCACCGACCTCAAAGCCGACGGCCATGGCCACAACCAGGATATGGACATTGCGGTGCTCATCAACGCCGGCAGCGCCTCTGCAAGCGAAATCTTTGCCGGAGCAATCCAGGACAACGACCGTGGTACAATTTACGGTGTCCGTTCGTTTGGCAAGGGGCTGGTGCAGGAACCGGTGTATTTCTCTGATGGATCGGGCATCCGGCTCACCGTGGCCCGTTATTACACCCCTTCCGGACGATGTATCCAGAAGCCATACAGCGACGATTACGAGCTTGAAATCTACGAGCGATATGCCAGCGGCGAGATGTTCTCTGCCGACAGCATCAAGCTCGAGAACGAAACCAAATACAAGACTGCCGGCGGCCGTACGGTTTATGGCGGCGGCGGTATCGTCCCTGATGTCTTTGTGCCTGTGGATACCGTAGGGGTGACCGATTTCTACGTGGAGTGTAACCGTCTTGGCCTGCAGATAAAATATGCTTCTGAGGTGCTTGACGCCCATACTGCGGAGGTGTCTGCCGCACGCGATATGCGTACATTTGACCGGTTTATCGATGGTATAGCTCTGGAGAATGGCTTCCTTCAGTTTGCAAAACGGAACAATGTCTCTCCTAAAGAAGGGGAGTGGGAGCGCTCCAAGGAGTATATCCTCACCCAGGTAAGGGCGCTGGTTGCCCGCTACACCCCTATGGGAGATGAAGCGTTTTACCCGATATATCAGCAGACCGACAAACTAATACAGATTGCAGTAGAGAATGAAGCTGACGACACCGGTATCGATTGAGCCACTGCAAAGACCTCTTGGCTTTGACAGCAAGTTCCTGTTTGTCGGGTCGTGCTTTGCCGATTCGGTGGGTGCAATAATGCAGGAGGCTGGCTTCTCCGTGACCCTCAACCCCTTTGGCGTGCTGTATAATCCGGCATCCATCGCGCAATCTTTCGGGCGGCTGGACTCCCGCGAGCCGTTTACCGGAGCGGATGTGGTTTTTCACGAGGGTCTCTGCACCTCTTTCTGGCATCACAGCCGCTTCTCCCGCCCCTCTGAAGAGGCGTTTCTGGCCGATGCGAATGGTGCACTGGCTGCAGCTGCCGATGCTTTCTCTGCAGCTGACGTGTGCGTTGTAACCCTCGGCACCAGCTGGGTGTTCCGCCATAAAGAGCGGGATATGATTGTCTCCAACTGTCATAAGATTCCGGCGGCCGAGTTTAGCCGCGAGCGTCTCTCAGTAGCTCAGAGCGTAGATTACCTGGCTCCCGTAATCACCGCCAATCCCCGGAAACTCTGGATTTTCACCGTAAGCCCCATCCGCCATATGGCCGACGGCGCGCACGGGAACCAGATAAGCAAAGCTTCGCTGCTGCTGGCTGTGGAGCAACTGCGGGAGCGCTTCCCCAATGTGGAGTATTTCCCCGCCTATGAGATAATGATGGATGAGCTCCGCGACTATCGCTTCTACGAGGAGAATCTTACCCATCCAAGCCATCTGGCAGTGGAGTATATCTTTGACTGTTTCAGAGAGTTTGCGCTGGATGCATCATGCAGCGATGCCATTGCACAGAACCGCAAGGCAGCAAAGGCTTCCCGCCACCGAAAATTCCAATTTGGTAATTAGTCGTCAAAGGAGTAAATTTGAAGTTTGTAAAAAATCAAAGTAATATGGAACGTAAGAAAGTAGCTCAGTTGTTGAAAGAGGCACCGGGACAGCAGGTGCTGGCAAAGGGTTGGGTCCGCACAAAGCGCGGCAATAAGAATGTGGCGTTCATCGCCCTCAACGACGGCTCTACCATAAATAACATCCAGGTTGTGTGCGACCTGGCAAAGTTTGAAGAAGATCTGATGAGGCGCATCACAACGGGCGCCTGCCTGGCGGTGAAGGGCGATCTGGTCGCCTCTCAGGGAAGCGGTCAGGCCGTTGAGATCCAGGCTTCTGACATAGAGATTTACGGTGAGTGCGATGCCACATATCCGCTTCAGAAGAAAGGACACAGTATGGAGTTCCTGCGGGAAATCGCACACCTGCGTCCCCGCACCAATACCTTCGGCGCAGTGCTCCGCATCCGCCATAATATGGCTTTCGCAATACACAACTTCTTTAACAGTAAGGGTTTCTATTATCTCCATACCCCGCTGATTACCGCGGCTGATGCCGAGGGTGCCGGCGCAATGTTCCAGGTTACCACGCTGGATGTGGACAACCCGCCCCGCACAGAAGACGGCAAGGTAGATTACACCAAGGATTTCTTTGGCCGCCTCACCTCGCTCACCGTTTCCGGTCAGCTGGAGGGTGAGCTTGGCGCCACCGCGCTGGGTGAGATTTACACCTTTGGCCCCACTTTCCGCGCAGAGAACAGTAACACTCCGCGCCACCTTGCAGAGTTCTGGATGATTGAGCCTGAGATGGCCTTCTACGATATCAAGGACAATATGGACCTGGCTGAGGAGTTTATCAAATATCTGGTTCAGTATGCTTTGGACCACTGCCTGGACGATATCACCTTCCTGAACAACATGTTTGACAATGAGTTGCTCGATCGCCTGCGCGGTGTACTTAAAGAAGATTTCGTACGCCTGACCTATACCGAGGGTATCCAAATCCTTGAAAAGGCTGTGGCAGAAGGTGTCAAATTTGAGTATCCCGTGGGCTGGGGCATCGACCTGCAGAGCGAGCACGAGCGTTATCTGGTGGAGAAGCACTTCTGCAAACCTGTTATCCTGACCGACTATCCCAAGGATATCAAGGCGTTCTACATGAAGCAGAACGAGGATGGCAGAACGGTCCGCGCAATGGATGTGCTCTTCCCCAAGATTGGCGAGATTATTGGCGGCAGCGAGCGTGAGGCATCGTTTGAGAGGCTCAACGCCCGCATAGACGAGCTGGGAATGAGCCACCGCACCCTGGAGTGGTATCTGGACACCCGTCGCTTTGGCAGTTGCCCTCACAGCGGCTTTGGCCTGGGATTTGAGCGTCTGCTGATGTTTGTGACCGGTATGGCCAATATCCGCGACGTGATTCCATTCCCCAGAACCCCCAACAACGCAGAATTTTAAACAGTCATATCCTATATGTTAATCATCGGCATAGCAGGTGGCAGCGGAAGCGGCAAATCTACCGTGGTCCGCAGGCTTCAGGAGGTCTTCAAGGACCGCATAGTGGTAATTCCGCAAGACTCTTACTACAAAGACCTGAGCTATCTCAGCGAAGAGGAGAAGGAGGTCTATAACTTTGACCATCCCAACTCAATAGACTTTGACCTGCTGTGCCATCAGCTGGAGCAGATCAAGCACGGTCAGGCCATCGAGCAGCCGGTGTATTCATATATTACTTGCGGCCGCAGCAAGACGGAGACGGTGCATGTAGAGCCCGCCGACATCATCATAGTGGAGGGTATCCTCATCTATACCTGCCAGAAGCTGCGCAAGCAGATGGACATAAAGGTGTATGTAGATGCCGACGATGACGACCGCCTCTCCCGCATCATGGTCCGCGACATAGCCGAGCGCGGCAAGGACGTGAACTTCGTGATACAGCGCTACAACGACTCGGTGAAGCCGATGCACCTTCAGTTCATAGCCCCCAGCAAACGGTACGCCGATATCATAGTGCCGCAGGGCGGGCACAACCACGTGGCTATCAATATACTGCTGGCTACGATAGAGAAAGCCTTGAACGACAAGACCTGGCTTAAGAAGTAATGCAAGAAAACCCTTCAGAGCGTCGCAAAGAAAACCGGATTGGACTCTACTCGACAATTATCTTCCACCTTGTCGTGTTGATTATCCTGCTGGTGTATTCCCTCGGTGCGAGCGTTCGCAAGGAGAGCAGTTTTATCCTTGACTTCACACAACAGGAGAAGCAGGAGCTCATTAAGCAGCAGGAAGAACTCAAAGAGTTTAAGGACCGTGTGAGCAAGGAGCTGGATGCCATGATTGCGGCCGCTCCGACCCCCACCGTGCGTAACGCGGTAGTGGATGCCAATGCCATCAAAGCCCGCGCAGAGCGGGAGGCGCTTGGCCGCAGCGTTGAGGAGGCTCTGGCTGCCAACCGCCGCAAGGCGCTGGAGGCTGAGGAGGATGATGTTGCAACTGAGGATAATCCCGATGCCGGTGGCGGAGAAGAGGAGGGAGAGGCCCACGAATACAGCGGCCCGTCAGTTCTCTCATACGACCTTGAGGGGCGCAAGGCAGTTCACTTGCCCATCCCTGCATATAAAGGCTTTGGTGGCGGCGACGTGGCTGTTGCCATCTATGTGAACCGTTCAGGTAAAGTTATCAAGGCGCAGGTTATCGAGTCGGCATCTTCCAAGGACAAATCTCTATGGCAGTGGGCTGTCAAGGCTGCCGAGCGCAGCAAGTTCAACCGCAGCGACTCCGCCCCCGATCCCCAGAAAGGCAGCATCGTCTATCGGTTCATTGCCCAGTAATACTAGTGTGCCGTGGCGCCAACACGTCTCTCTATCAGCAAGTTACAAAAACTCGCTTGCGCATTTTTACACAAGCAAATATTCGTAATAGGCTGGTAACCAAGGGGGTTGCTGCCACGCTCTGAAGAGCGAGAATGCTATCCTATGCAGGCGCCGTGATTTCCTGGTTAACGGATCTCCCAGCATCTGTTTATTTATATGGATTGCCTGAGCCGCGATTTGTAAGCATTGATACCAACGTGAAACGGTAGTCCAACTCTGCTATTGAATCAATAAATAACAGAATAATTATTGACTTTCTCAAAAAAGCCGTATATTTGTATTGCCAGATTCCGCCACGCTTCCCACTTGAATAGCGTACCAGGGCGGAACTTTTATTTTGATAGAGGGGTTGGGTATGAAGTACACGAAAAGTGCAAAAAGCATCACAGACATCATCTCGATGCTACAGAGCCGGGGGCTCATTATTTCAGACACATACAAGGCGGAGGATTTCCTGAAGAAGGTATCATACTTTCGTTTTGCCGCATATTTGCGTCCCCTGGAAATTAATAAGGACACGCACGCCTATAAACCCGGAGCCAAATTCGAGACTGCAGCGTCACTTTACCGTTTTGACGCCAGTCTGAGAATGTTGGTCTTTTCATCTTTCCAGACACTGGAAATTGCTTTGCGCTCATTCATGATTCAGACTTTTACCATGCAGTATGGTCATTGCTGGTTCTCGGATGATCATCTCGTAGCCAACAAGTTCAGGAGCAACTGCAAAACCCTGTGGACATCACTCACCTCAAATATGTCAAGTTGCGTGGCGCAGCCGGCCTTAGGACATTGTTCCCGGACCACCTCAACTCTCTTAGGTTACATGGCTCGGCTGTCATCGGGGTATATGTTGCCGGGCAGGGCCTTTGCCAGAATGGGGCGCTCGCTGTCACTCCAGCCGCCTGCCTTCCGCTTCAAAAACGCCTATGCTCGCGGACTCGCTGCGAGCCTTGCGGCTCAGCAGCTCAGACATCACTCGCATGGCCGGCGTTTTTGTGCGCTCAGGCTACGACGGATTCGTCGCTTTCGCCAGGCAAGCCCGGCGGAAAGTTCCTCAAACTGTCGCACCGGCGTCTTTCGTTAGCGCCGCTCGCGCCACCATTCTGGCTTCGGCTTGTTCTGCCCGGCGCCTAATGCCAGTTTTTAACCGTTGAGCGTGCCTGTCAATTTTTAATTGCCTGGTTATGAGCGGGTTGAGATTTAGCGTCGCGCTCATTCCCGTGTGGCGAATGGGGATTGAGCGCGGTGATCCTCGTCAAAACCCACTCCAGACCACATCCCCGCGCTCAACGGTTGCAAAACAACAGCAATGCTCTCTACGAACATGTACCTCCGTCCCGGGGAGTTTTTTCTTTTCGCCTTCGACTCAGCCGTCCAGCCGGACAACGCCTTCGTCAAGGACTTCAAAGATCTCCTTGCTACCCATCCCGAGGTGGATGTCAATGCGATGGGCTTCCCTGCCGCTTGGCAGAATGAGCCGCTGTGGAAATAATCGCATCATAGTACGCATATCGTATTTTACATATCCGCACAATTATTGACCAGCCTGAACAGCGAAATAATATAAACGACAAATCGCGGTCCGAAAGGGCCACGATTTGTAAACTCTAAACCGTAGGAGTGTCTTTTATCCTATGCAGGCGCCGTTGGCCAGGGGTTCTTCGGGGGAGATGATGCGCATCTTGCCGTCGCTCTGGCTTTGCTATCCTGCAAGTCATTCCCGCTCAGTCCAGAAATCCAATAAGAATACGTAACTGTCATAATGTAACTATGCTATTCTAAAGAAAATGTTCAAAACCTGGTTCCCAGGGTACCACCCAATCACCATCATCGTCGTCATCGTCGTCG
>JAFXNQ010000022.1 GCA_017529425.1 Bacteroidales bacterium
ACCCGATATGCCTCCCGGATCCGCCGCTTCAGCAAATTCCGCTTCACCGCCCTCTTGAAAAACCTCTTCGGCACGGATATCAGAATCCGGCCAGGCCGCTCGCTGCCGGATGCAGTAGCCTGGTCGTCAGTGCCGTTCACTCCACTGCCGCCAGGCGCGGCAGCCAGCCAGCAGTAGCGGAAATGCCCGTACGACCCCCACTTGCCATCGGCCAGAAGGGTCGCAATCGACTTCTTGCCGGACAACCGGGAAACCTTCCCAAGAGTGTTGCCCTCCGAAGCCATAACTTATTTACTCTGAAGATAAAGCTCGATCGCCCGGGCCACCGACGGCGCCTCGGGAGTAGGTCCCTGGATATCAGTATTCAACCCCGCCTCCTCCATCGCCGGAACAATGCTCCTGCCCCAGCCGACGAACTTGACGTTCCCCTGCTTGAACTCGGGGAAATTCTCCCTCAGCGACTTCACGTCCGCAGGATTGTAGAGTGCGATGATATCGTAGGTGGAAAGGTCGAGGTCGTGCAGGTCCTGCGTGACACTCTTCACAAGCTCCGCATCGCTATAATCGATTCCAGCCTTGTCCAGCAGGGACTTCATGTGATCCACATTGGCACCGGCCGACTTGGTGAGAAGGAACTTCTCCCCTTTGTGCTTGGGGCCGATCAGCGCAACCACGGATTCGGATGTCCCGTCCCCGAAGAAAATCTTGCGCTTGCGGAAAACGATATGCTTCTGGAGGTAGTTGGCAACCAGTTCGGTGCTGCAGAAATACTTCATTGTCTCGGGAACCTTGAAACGAAGGTCTTCTGCCAGTTTGAAATATGCATCGATCGCGTGACGCGAAGAGAAAATAATGGCGGTATAGTCCGGCAGGTTGATGCGCTGTTCACGGAATTCACGGGAACTGAGGGGCTCGATCTTGAAGAACGGACGGAAGCTGACCTCAGCTTTGAACTTGCCCTGCAGGGCCTCGTATGCAGTCATCTTCGCAGGTGCCTGCTGTGATATCAGTATTCTCATATCTGTCAATCTGACTTATAAAACCAGGCCGGAGGCTACTAGCACGGCGGCCGGTAAAAATTCAAGCCCGCAAAGATACAAAAATGTTGTCAAACCAGAGCAAAATGAGTGCAAAATCTGTCCTTCCCTTACCAGCGTAATCAGCCATAAGATAGCCAGTTCCCCCCATAAGCACCAGCGGATTACGCCATCAGGCGCACTGAAAGCCACCAGCACGCAAAGCGAAACCAGCATCCATAATGCAAAGCAGATAAAGTAGTTGTAGATGCCCCTCCTGAGTGCCAGCCGCACCTCATGATTCGGGCGCACCCGCCGCATCCCTATCAGGAAGCCGTGGGTGATGAGGCGGAGGCTGTTGAATGCCACCAGCACTGCCATCAACTCCGCCAGCCGCAGCCAGGGTTGGCTCCAGGGGGCGATGAAACTTGCGGCGTAGAGGCCGTAGCGGTCGGCGGCGATGATCACTACAACGGAGAGCAGGCGCGAGCAGGTGCTCCGTGTGCGGGCCGTGCTGACGCTGTGCTCGACCTCGATGTTCCCGCGCCCACGGACCAGGCACCCTGCCAGCGCCGGCAGCAATTTATATATCTCCGGCAGAAGAAAGAGGATGATGACCGCCGCGCCGATGAGCATCCATCCGTGTTCGGGGATATCCGCCCACCCGGCCGCAGCGACCGACGCCGGCCTTTCAGTCGGCAGATGAAGGGTGCCGAGATCTATGTTAATTCCCGCGTTTGGCATTATATCCCATTGTGGTGAGGAGGGCGACGAGCTTGTCCCTCAGATCCCCCTGGATGGTGATTTCCCCGTCCTTTGCCGTGCCGCCGACGCCGCATTTGGTCTTGAGGGCCTTGGCCAGCGTGGCCAGATCCTCGCTTTTGCCCACGAACCCCTTCACCAGCGTCACCTGCTTGCCGGCCCGCTGCCTGCGGTCTATCGCCACGATGAGCCGCTGCTTCGCGGGCGGAAGGGTATCCGCCTCAACCTGCTGCACGGTCTGATATTGAAAATCCGGATTGGTGGAATACACCACCCCCAGACGCTGTTTCCAGTCGTTATCGTTCTTCATAGTGCAAAGATAATCAAAAACTACAGCAAATTCCCTTCTTTGGCGCGGAGCACGAGCTCGGCGGTGTTGGCGGCGTCGAACTTGATCAGCAGCTTCTTGCGATACCACTTCACCGTCTCGGGGCTGAGGTGCAGGCACTCGGCGATCTGCGGGGAGGTATATCCCTTCGCCAGCAGCTCCAGAATCTCCTTTTCGCGGTCGGAAACCTGGGCGTCGATGCCGTCCGCAGGGCCCTTGGAATGCTGGAGGTCCGCCAGAGTCTCCTCCATCACCACCGCGGTCTCCTCCTGCTCCTTGCGGGATGCGCGAAGCCTCCGCCCGAGAAGAAGTATGCCGGCGGCGAGCAAGACCATCAGCACCATCCCGAAGATGATGACCGTCAGCTGCTTCTTCTGCCGCTGGAGGGCGATGGACATATATTCGAAGTTCTCCTTCCGGAAGATGGTTTCCTCCCGGTCGTGGGCGGCGAAGTACTCCTCCGCCAGATGGAGTTCGCGCAGGGCCTTCCCCATCTTCCCCATATCCAGATACATCCGCCCCAGACCCTTGTGGCTGGTCGCTATCCAGAGGGAATCCTTCTCCATCTCGGCATAGCCCAAAGCCTTGCGGTAGGCCTTTTCCGCCGCCTTCAGGTCCCCCTCGCCCGCCCAGGTCTCGCCAATGTTGTAGTAGAGGACGGAGTTGCTGGTGTTCCATCCGTACTTGTCGAAGATGGCCCCTGCCTTGGCGTAGAATGCCATTGCCTGGGGGATGGAGTCCTGCATACTGTAGAGGTTGCCGATGGCGCCGTAGAGGGAGGATTTGGCATCGTCTATCTCCCTCTGGCCGTACCCTTCCGGCGCCGTGGGGGAAGTGCCGCCGTTCTCCATCCGCTCGATCGCCTCGCGGGCCTTGTTGTAGTAGAAGAGCGCGCTGTCGTATTTCTCCTGCGCCCAGAAGCACTGGCCGATGTATTTGCTGGCGTCCCAGGTGGCGAACTCCCATCCGCGGGGGACGCTGATACTGAGGGCCTTGCGGGCGTAGAACTCGCTTTTGGGGCCGATGGTGGTGCTATAGCCGAGCATCAGGCTGCGGCAGGCGTTGTTGAGGTCGATCAGTTCCTGGGTGCCGGCACGGTCGATGGCGTCCGGGGTCCAGCGTGCGACGGCGCGCTCCAGCGAGTCGAGGTTGTGCCCGCGGTGGTCGTTATATGCATTTGCCGGCAGGATGGCGAGGGCTGCCAGGAGGATGATGGCTATTCGTCTGTTCATAAGCATACCAAAGTTAGGCAAAATGTGCGAATGCCGGGACAGCGGGGTTGAAAAACAGCGCAATTTCAACCCTTTAGGGTGGAGAGGACCACCCCGAGGGGTGGTGTTTATGAGAGGAGAAATGCAGAAATTTGCAAATACTAAAACGAGTAAACTGATGGAAGATAGCAAAACCATTTCCCTGACCAAGAGAGAAAAGACGATTCTGAGCGAGATCGCAGTCGGCTGCACAACCCCTCAGATCGCAGAAAAATTCGGCCTCAGCCCCGAAACCGTGAAATGGTACCGCAAACAGATGCTCGTCAAATTCTCCGCCGCCACCTCCGCCGAGATGATCCGCAAAGCCGTGGAGAAAGGAATGCTGTAAATCATTAATCATACGCCTTATGAAAAAATCGCAAAGGGAATACCTCGCCCCTGAAGTGGAGGTAATCTGCATTCCTCTGGAAGGACCTGTTTGCCAGATAGGCAGCATCACCGATTCCACCGAGAATCCTGAAATTGAATGGTAACAAGGAGGAAAAGTTATGAAGAAGTTTTTAATCTTTGCTGCAGCGTTTTTCGCCGCCACAATGATCTCCTGCCAGCAGGAACCCGTTGCTCCGGCAGACCCGGAAGAAGATGTCTTTTTCCCTGAAACCATTATCGCCACCACCGGAGATAATGACACCAAGGCCGGAATGGACCGCTATTATGATGATGGCACCAGTAGTTATAAGTATCGTCATCACTGGGAGAGTGGGGATGTTATTTATGTCTATAAGGGAACAACCCGTAATACTTACAACTGCACGAATGCTGCTACTGGCGAGTTTACCCTGGACGGTAGTAAAGAAGTCACCGGACTTGGCACTTCGTATGCTCAATATTGCGCGATATTCAACAGTATGGAGGGACTGATAGAACCGGGAAGAAGTTACGGGGGATCCGATAATGAAATAAGAGTCGGATCTGCAAATTTCCCAACAAGTAGCGAGTTGCTTTATACCTCAACCAGCGTTACTCCGGGCTATGGCAATATTATGGCGGCGTGCAGTGATGATGGCACTTATTATCGGTTTACCAGCCTTGTTGGGTGGCTTAAATTACAGTTAAAAGGACCTAAGACAGTTCAGTCCTTAACACTGAACGCTGACTATTCACACCCTATAGGGCATACAATCGATGTTACCTTCCCGACATCCGGCACCGACATAGGCGTTCCGGTTTATAACGATGTTATGGATGAGGATGCTATTGCTTCTCTCACGGTCACTCTGGATAAACCTGTTGCTTTGAACCTCTCTACCGCAACAGATTTTTACATCGCATTACCTCCTCTGACAAGACCACTTACTGCTGGGATAACGATTGATTTCTCTGACGGCTCATCAACAATCTTGACATCGTCAAAAACGATTACAATAACCGCCAATGCTGTTACTCCCATGGCGGCAATAGAAGCCGGTGTTATCACATCTTCATTCACAAATGGTCTTGGATTCAACGTCGCGCTAAAGAATTACGTGACCGGGGCAGATGACAAAACATACACATCCGAGGATAATCTGATAAAAGGAATAGAGTTGTCATTAGGAGAGGCGTCCCCCACGGTAACTACTTGCAATTTAGCAAAGGGTCCTTCGTATGCTCCAATCTATGCATCATTTAATGACGGAACAGGCATAGTCACCCTTCATACAGCTGCTCATAGGGTTACTTTGGATCATGACTGCCGCAGTATGTTCCAGAGTATGCAGGAACTGGAAAGTATTGATTTGCTCTCTCAAGTAGAACTTTCGCAAGTGGGTATTGGATCTGGAACGACGGGGGTCAAAGATATGTTCCGCGGCTGTGCCAAACTTACCGGGGTGGACCTCAGCAAGATGGATTTCAGTCAGTTGACGACATGTAACAGTATGTTTTATGGATGCAGTTCACTTGCCAGTATAGATGTGTCCACTATGAACACACAATATGTTACGGAATTCACCAGTATGTTCACAAACTGCTCGTCACTTGTGTCCATCGATATCAGTAACTTCCAGACGGAAAGAGCAAGATACTTTAATCAGATGTTCAAGGGTTGCTCAGCTCTAGAAACTTTGGAACTGGGTGCCCACTTCTTCCAAAACGGTAAGGGCTCTTATGATTATAATGATGGTATAAGGTCTTTGCAGGAGTTTGTATCAGGCTGCACTAGTCTTGAAAGCCTTCATCTTACCGCCGGGCCTTATGGAAGTATGCTCCATTATTCTCCCTATGGTGCTGATTGGGCATTAATTTGTTACGGATGTACGGCACTTACTTCTTTCGTAAATGAGATAGGAGGTTATACTTCTGACTTTCAAGGCGCTTTTGATGGATGCGTTAATTTGGAAACCGTTGATTTGGGTACATCCCTGCAGGATTTTACAGGTCCATGGAATTTCAAGTCTATGTTCCGCAATTGCCGAAAACTCAGAACTCTTAAAACTGCACGAGTTGCATTTGTCCCGTTATATTCTGCGGCGGGTGCGGAGAATGATAATAACAAATACTTCTTCCAGAACACTTGTGCGGATTCCGCAGGACTTGATTTGTATGTTAATTCTGCTTCGGTGGCAACAGCGCTTGCTTATTACTACAACGCTACGATGTCTGCAGATGGATTTGTGACGGTTCATCTTCCATAACCATCAACACTCCAACATTCTCAGGGCTGCCCTTTCGGGTGGCCCTGTTTTTCATTTATTACAAAACTAGTTATAAAATTATAATAATTAGGTAATTATTATTATCTTTGCAGAAAAGATGTGAGATGAAGGTATTAATGACACGAGAGTTGTACGAACTGTATACTGAGGGTAAAAGCCGGGAGTATAAAGATGTGGCTATGAACAAAGAACTATATGCCGGCTTTGTGCGTGCAGTCAGATCGATGGAGTTTGCAGAGAATGTGGCGGCGTTAAG
>JAFXNQ010000023.1 GCA_017529425.1 Bacteroidales bacterium
GAAGCACCCGATTGAGTCCTCCTTCCGGATCCGCGGCGATAGCCGCTTCATAAGCATGTACAACCTTGGAGACAGTCTTTCTGTCCACGCCGAGTTTGCGGGCGATCGCCCGCAAACTCGGCTCTTCTACTCTGTAGTAGTGAAGAATCTGTACGTAAATGTCCATAACTATCATCGTTTTGATATTTGCTCCTAAGCAAATCAAAACACCTGATTAGTGGACCATTTTTCAATTACAATAGTGGGGGAAAATTGAATTACTATCTACAGGTGATGGCCTGCAGCCTTATCATCGACTCGATGGATGGCCGCAGCGGCGTTCTGTACTACTTGGGCGACTTTGTGGGCGGAGTTTTTGTTCCGGATGATACCGATACCCATATGGCAGATTTCGGAGCGACGTATGCCGGCTCTACCTGGAACCATGCTGACAGGCGTATAATGACATCCTGGCTGTTCGAATACAAACATTGGCTGCAGCACTACAACGATGCTATGTACCGCACTAAGGAATGGTGCGGCCGTCTAACAACACCTCGCGAAATCACGTTGGGAACTTACAGCGGCAAACAAATTCTAAAGTTTTATCCTCCGAAGGAAGTGCTGGCCGCCGCATCAGCCGAAGAATGCATCAAGGCTGAGTTGTCTTCTTCCAGCCCTTCTTTCAAGTGCGACCCGTTTACACTTACGTTCGATGCATCAAAGGCTACAATTACTACAAAAGGCCTTATGAACGATGCCGTACTGAAAGTTGACGGCGCCACAAAGCACGATGTCTTGATTCTTCGCGGGGACTATTGCGCCCAAATCTTCATAGACGGCGGCGCCGTGTGCCACACCGGCCTGCTGGACGCCAGGTAGTGATCAACAGCGGTGCGAGAATGCCGCTGGTAGGATGCCTGCCAGCAGTTTTGCAGTTTGCTGTTGCCTTACCCTTGTCGTCCGAAAGGTAGAGGGTTATTTGCCAAGAACCAGGAGGCCTCCGGTCCCCTATGAACAATGCCGCTCCAGCCAACGGGAGAAGAACACGTCGTAAACCTCGTAGGTAGAACCGTCAATAGACAGTGTCTTGAGAACCAATTCTTTGTCTTCCAAGGACTCGGCTGCGAGTCTGGACGTGGCGGCACTTCCGATTTTATATTTTGAAATAAATGAGTTGGAAGTTATCTGTGTGACTGTTTCTTCTTTGGCAAGGCCAATCAGGAACCGCCATTGTTGTACAGGGAGAATCTCACGCAGCTGAAGATAATTGAAGCTCTCCTGGTCAAGGATATCGTTGCAAACTTCCCTTGCGAGGTCGATTGTCACGTGCTTGATGCCAGTGTCGAAAATATTGTGGCAAACCCTCTGCGTGTAATATGTATGAATATTGGTCCAGTCGAGGATAAAATCAAGCGCATCCATATCAATTAGGCGGTCTCTTTTTCCGAACATGGAGTTAATGAAATCACCGTATACAACTCTATCCAGCTTGCCCAAGAATAATGATTCGACACTGCCATAAAAAGGCCTTTTGGCATCATTGAACATAGCCGTCATAAGCCTGCGCTTACTACCGCTGAATATAAAATGAATGTTATGTAGGTTCTGGGTATATGTACGTAAGAGGGCCTCTACATTTTCCTCTGGATACTCAGTAATCTGTTGGAATTCATCTATTGCAAAAACCAGAGGACTTCTGCTACAGCCATCAAGAAAGTCAAAGAGACTCTTCAATGTGGACTCTTTCTGAGCAGAGGAGACAAAGTCAAGATGTACCTGCGGAGCCCCTGTCAGCTGGTCAAACGTCAGGTACGGACGGATGGTTTTTATGAAACCCCAAAACCGTTTTCCGATAGGTGTCTTTTCAGGATACTTGGCCAGAATTGCAGAAGATAGGTTGTCAATGAGATCATTCAGCGACCCGGTTGCGTAGATGTCTGTGTATAGCGTATCAACATCCGGATAGTTATTATCAATTGTCTCAAGGACGTGAGCTACGAGCCCGGATTTCCCGAATCTCCGGGGAGAAATTACGGAGGAATCGCTGCCTCCTATTGCCCGGGTGACAAGTTTGCGGGTCTCTTCTTCCCTGTCGCAAAAAAACTCTTTCCCGGCATAGCCTTTAACTACAAATGGATTCTCAATCATCGTTAGATAACCTTTTCGCAAAAGTAATAAATATTTTATATTAAACAAAATGTGTTAAACAATCTGTTTAATCGATCCCACCTCTCTATAACATTATGTTCAATTGCTGCTAAATGATTAATTTCGCGGCATTATGATTGACACTCACTCTCATATTTACGACGAGGCGTACAGGGAGGATTTTGACGAGATGATTTCGCGCGCGCGGGAGTCAGGGGTCGAGCGACTGGTAATGCCTGGGATCGACTCCTCCTGCCACAATGCCATGGTGGCGTGCGCCGATGCCCTGCCGTATTTTGCATATCCCGCCATCGGGCTGCACCCTACAGAGATACGGGAAAACTGGCGGGAAGAGTTGCAGTTCGTATACGACCATTTTGACGACCGCCCCTGGGTCGCCATCGGCGAGATAGGGATGGACCTGTACTGGAGCAAGGAGTATTTGCAAGAGCAGATTGAGGTTTTCTGCGCCCAGCTCACACTTGCCGCAGAGAAAGACCTGCCGGTTATCATCCATGCAAGGGAGGCTACAGAAGAGATTTTCGAGTGCCTGCGGCGGGTCGCGAAACCGCTTCGGGGGTCATTCCACGCCTTTACCGGAAGTTACGAAACATATAGACGGATCAAGGCTGCCGGCGACTTCTACGTGGGCATTGGCGGGGTGGTGACCTTCAAGAACGCCCACATTGCCCAAGCGGTGGAGCGCATCCCGCTGGAGGATATCCTGCTGGAGACCGACGCCCCCTATCTGACCCCTGTCCCCTACCGGGGAAAGCGCAACGAGAGCGCTTACGTGCGCCTTGTTGCGGAAAAAATAGCGGCTATCAAAGGGGTTGCATTTGAGGTCGTAGACAGGGTCACAACAGAGAATGCCGCAGATTTATTTCGCTTTTTCAAAAAATAATTCTTAACTTGCAGCACTATATTTGTTAACAACGCAAAATCTATATTATCATTAATTAAAAACCTATGAAAAAAGTTTTCATGTTTTTGGCAGTAGCAGGTCTTCTGACTTTCACTGCTTTCCAATCAGTTCGCGCGCAAGATCAAGAGGCTACAGAGCAGACAGCTGAGGCAGCAGACGCTGAAGAGGCCGTTGCAGCTCCCGCACCTGAGACACCCGCTAACCCTTTTGAGGCTACCGGTAGCGACAAGCCTCTGCACCAGCAACTCAAAGCTAAATTCATCGAGGGTGGTGCAGGCTTCATGGCATTGGTATTGATCTGCCTTATCCTTGGTCTGGCTATCGCAATCGAGAGAATCATCACTCTCAACCTTGCCCAGACAAACACCAACAAACTTCTCGACAGTGTTGAAGATGCTATCAAGAAGGGTGACATAGAGAAGGCTAAGGAGGTTTGCCGCAACACCCGCGGCCCTGTTGCAAGCATCTTCTACCAGGGTCTCATCCGTATGGATCAGGGCGTTGAGAATGTAGAGAAAGCCGTTACCTCTTATGGTTCCGTTCAGATGGCTCAGTTGGAGAAGGGTCTCTCCTGGATCTCCCTCTTCATCGGTATCGCCCCGATGCTCGGATTCCTCGGTACTGTGATCGGTCTGATTCAGGCATTCGATGCCATCGAGGTTGCAGGTGATATCTCCCCGAACCTGGTTGCAGGCGGTATGAAAGTCGCCCTGATCACCACCGTCGGCGGTCTTATTGTTGCCATCATCCTTCAGTTGTTCTATAACTACCTTATCTCCAAGATCGACACCATCGTGGCTCAGATGGAGGACGCTTCCATCAGCTTCGTTGACCTGCTGGTTAAATACCAGAAATAATCTTCCGGGTAGAATTATTAACAATTGAAAACAACAAAACAATGAAACTGGCTAAATATTTAAAATGGGTCCTTCTGGGTATCTCTGCGATATTGCTGGTTGTTTTCTTCCTCCTGCCGCACAATAGCGCAAGCGACGCGATGGTGGATACCTACATTTTCTGGGCATACATCCTCGTAGCTATTACGCTGATTCTGGTGCTGGCCTTCCTGCTTATCGACGTAAGCAAGTCCAAGAAAAGCCTTATATCCTTTCTTGCGATTATCGTCGGTGCAGTGGCGCTGGTAGTCATTTGCTGGCTGCTGGCTCCCGGCGGAGAAGTTGCAACAAACGCCGCTTACACCCCGAAGGTATCGAAATTCTCCGATGCAGCTCTCTATGTCACTTATGTGATGGTTGCCGCATCTATCATAGCTATCGTGGCATCTGCCATCAGCAACGCTATTAAGAATCGTTAATAAGAAAGTAAAATGGCATCAAAAAAGACTCCCGAAATAAATGGAAGCTCAATGGCCGACATCGCTTTCATTGCGTTGATATTCTTCCTGATGGTTACGACTATGGACCAGGAGAAGGGTCTCCCTCGTCGTCTCCCACCCATGCCTGATGAAAACATGAAGCTGGAGAACGAGAAGGTTAACCGTCGTAACATCGTGATTGTGAAGATCAACGTCAATGACCGCGTATTTGCCGGGGATGAACCTATAGATGTCAGTCAACTTAAAGATAAGATCGTAGAGTTCCTCACCAACCCCAACAACGACCCCAATCTCCCCGAGAAAGTCGTGAAGGATATCCAGGGCTTTGGCCCGTATCCCGTATCTAAGGGTGTGATTTCTCTGCAGAACGACCGTGGCACGACGTACAGCAAGTATATCGCCGTACAGAATGAATTGGTCAAGGCCATAAACGAAATCCGAGACGAGTTCTCTGTCGCCAACTACGGCAAGAAGTATGCTCAGCTCGATGATGACAAACAGAAAATCGTGCGTAAATGTATCCCGCAGCAGATTTCTGAGGCCGAGCCCAAGGATACCAAACTACAGAAATAGGAGGTTATTAGTATGGCAACATTCAAGAAAAGTGGCAAAAAGACCATGCCGGCAATCTCAACCGGTTCGCTGCCCGATATCGTGTTCATGATCTTGCTCTTCTTTATGGTGACCACCACTATGCGTCAGACAGAGCATATGGTTATGGTATCTCTGCCTGCAGCTAGCGAAATCTCCAAGTTGGAGCGTAAGGACCTGTCCAGCTACATATATGTCGGTACCCCTCTGAAAAAGTATCAGGGCAAGTACGGCACCGACAGCCGTATCCAGCTCAACGACTCTTTCCGCACCGTAGATGAGATCCGCGATTTTGTTGCAGCGGAGCGCGAGAACCTTTCTGAGCAGGACCGTCCGTTCATGACCGTTTCCATCAAAGCTGACAAGGACACCCGCATGGGTATCATCACTGACATCAAACAAGAGCTTCGCCGCTGTAACGCGCTTAAGATTCTTTATGGCGCAAATGCAGTTGAATAGGCTTATGTACATAAATTGAGAGAAGTGGGTGGCAAGTATTTGTTGCCCACTTCTTTTTAAATCGACAATCAAATGAAATTCGTTAAAACCATATTATTCTCACTTATAACCGTTGTTATTGCCAGCTCCTGCTGCGAAAAACAACCCAAGGCGCAGTATGTATTTCTGTTTATAGGTGACGGAATGGGCTTCGGCGCTGTATCTGTTGCTGAAACATATCTTGCACAGACAGAAGGTGAAGATGCAATCGGAATGGGCCAACTCGCCTTCTCATCATTCCCGGTGATGGGGGCTTCGGCCACTTTCTCTGCCGACCACCAGCGTACCGACTCCGCTGCCGGCGGCAGCGCTCTCTCAACTGGAGAGAAGGTAAATAACAGGAGTATTTGCATCGCACCCGGCGGCGACACTCTCCAAAGCATTGCTTATAAGATTCACGATGCCGGCTACAAGGTAGGCATAGCAGCTACGGTTTGCATAGACCACGCTACCCCTGCGGCGTTCTTTGGCCGCAGTTCAGATCGCGGCAATTATTATGAAATCGGCAGCCAGCTGGGAGATTCCGGCTTTGAGTACTTTGGCGGCGGAGACTTCAACCGTCCCGGCGAGAACCAGCCCGACTGCTTCTCCAAGGCTGAATCTGCAGGCTACACGATTGCCTACGGCCGAGAAGAGTTCTCACAGAAAAAAGGCGATGCCGATAAAATTGTCTTTTTCCAGAAACGGGACACATCAAGGGCTATGAATCAGCTCCCCACCCATCTGGAGCGTATTCAACGCAACAATCCCGACGACATCACCCTTGCAGAACTTGTTAAAGGCGGCATAGAGGTCCTGGACAATAAGAAGGGCTTCTTTATGATGGCTGAGGGATCCATGATTGACTGGGCAGCCCACAGCAACGACCTCCCCGGCATGATTTACGAAACGATTGATATGAGCGACGCGATAGAGGTGGCGCTGGAATTCTACCGAAAACACCCCGAAAACACCCTGATTGTTGTCACAGCAGACCATGAAACAGGCGGTCCCGCATGCAACAATCCTCAGTTAAACAAGGTGAAGGCTATGTGCGAACCGTCCGAAGGGACAAACGTAGATAATTATATGTCGGGAGAAAATAACCGTTCAGAGCTATCTAAAGAGGCCGGCATCGGCTGGACTTCCGGCTCGCATACTGCCGACAGGGTACCTGTATTTGCCATCGGTGCAGGGAGTGAGAAATTCTCGGGAGAGGTAGACAACACCGATATTCCCCTCAAAATTTGCGAAGCGATGGGCATAAACTTCTAATTTTTTCCCATATTTGCAGTATGAAAAAGATATTGACCTGTATTTTGGTGGCTTTTGTGGCCTTTACTGTTGTTTCATGCAAGAAAGAACCCGCTCCAAGTAAACTTGTGGGCGATGTTACTTACCGCGATAATCAAATTCCCGGAGTTGAAGTGACCCTCACTGGCGACCCTGGCGTTTTCAAATACACTACCATCACCGATGGATATTTTATCTTTGAGAACATCCCTGCCGGGACTTATGCCGTTTCTTGCAGTTATAAGGGCAAAGCTGTAGATTCTTACCTTAAGAACTACGAAAAGAGTGATACACCTAAAAGCATTATCATTCTCCCGGGAACACTTCATACCCGCAATGTGATTATCCCCAGCACAGAGGTTCTGGACCTCGACGACTAAGTATAGTATTCAAGAAATATTATATCAATAAGGCTGGCGATACATCGTCAGCCTTATTTGTTATGGAACACAGCATGCCATGCGCCAGCATAGGCACCCTGGCTACATCCTCAGCTTATCGAATGTCAGGCGGCCTAAGGAGCGGAAATAACGGAGCACTATACTGCCGTCGTAGCGACCCACGTCGTTGCCTTCTTCGCTGAAAGATGATACGTCTATATCCGGGGCCATACGCCGGAAGTCGCGTTTAGCCCGCCATACTGCTTTGAAATAGCTCCATCTACCAGTAAACAGATACACCAGGGACGATGCAAAATCAAGTACCTTGCGGATTGCCAGAATCTGCTGACGCTCGCTTGTAGGGAGATTCTTGTGCAGCATCAACAGGCTGTTGCGGTAGTTCAGATAAAGCTTACGGGGATTCGCATTGTCAAGGGAGGCGCCTCCAAGGTGATATACAACCGCCTCGGGGACCGCCCATACCTGATGTCCCGCCAGTTTGGCCCGCCAGCAGAAATCAATCTCCTCCATGTGGGCAAAAAAGGTTTCGTCCAGGCCTCCCAGATAGTGATAGAGGTCGCTGCGCACCATCATACACGCCCCGCTTGCCCAGAAACACTGGTCGGGGTCATCATACTGCCCGCGGTCCTTCTCTATATTGGAGAGGATCCGTCCGCGGCAGAACGGGTAACCATAGCGGTCTATGTAGCCGCCTGCAGCCCCGGCATATTCAAAACTGTCGCGCGCTGCCATCGAACGTATCTTGGGCTGGCAGATGCCGGCATCCGGGTTGTCCTCCATAAAGGTGGTAAGGGCCTCAAGCCAGCCGGGCGTAACCTCGACATCGGAATTCAAAAGCACATAATAATCTGCCTCAACCAATTGCAGGGCGCGGTTGTAGCCACCTGCATAACCGTAGTTATGGTCAAGGGCTATCACCTCCACGGTGGGGTAATTGGACTGAAGCCAAGGCAGGGAATCATCGGTTGAGCCGTTGTCGGCCACTACTACGAAACAATTATCATTAGGGACATTATCAAGCAAAACCGGAACGAACCGCTCCATCAGGGAGCGGCCATTCCAGTTTAGTATGACTATCGCAACGTCCATCTAACACTCAGAGGTGGCGGCCTCGAGCTTCTTCATCATCACGAACATGAAGACTGCAGATATGACGCATACGGCCAGGAACACGGCCCAAACAATCCACAACGGTAAATTGCCCCAGAGGTGTCCGCCTACCTGTACCAGGAAGTTGCCGAGTGCAGTTGCAACAAACCACATGCCCATCATCATACCCTTGTACTTGGGAGGTGCAACTTTTGAGACGAATGAAATACCCATCGGGCTCAGGAGCAACTCTCCGAAGGTGAGTACAAGATACACACTGATGAGCCAATATGGAGACACCAGAGTTTCAGGCATGCCAGCTGCACGCGCAGCGGCCTGGGTCTCAGGCGTATTGAGGCCGATGGAAGCAACCACCATAAGGGCAAAAGCAACGGCTGCCACAAGCATACCGTAGGCAATCTTGCGCGGTGCAGAGGGCTCCTTGCCCTTCTTTGCCAGGGCGCCGAAAATCGCCAGCGACACCGGAGTCAATGCAACTACATAGAAGGGATTAAAGTGCTGGAAAATGGGGGCGCTGATTTCGACAGAGCCCTCCAGGCGGGTGTATTGCCAGTAAAGATATGCACAGGCAACGGCAACTACGCCCACTCCAATCAGTTTGCCCCTGCCAGTCGCCTCCTTGTCAAAGATGGAGAACAGAGCATATACAATTGCGATTACAGCCACCAGGTTCCATACATTGAACGGCATGGAAGCTATACCCTCGCTGCTGCGCTGGGTAAACTCGTCTGCAAAATAAGTGAGTGTAAGGCCGTTCTGGTGGAATGACATCCAGAAGAAGATGACGACTGCAAACACCAGGAACAGGGCGACCATGCGTTTTTTTGTCTGCTCCGGAGTGAGGGTATCAACCACCTGCGCCTTTCCGTCTTTTGCGTGGCCGCCTTCCACATGCCTGAACCAGCTGCGGAATGCATAATAAATAGCTATGGAGACTATCAAAGAAACGCATGCAACCGCAAAGGAGAAGTGATATGCGGAGTTGCCGTCAAAGCCCAGGCCAATTGCCCATTCCCTGATTTTGATAGCGGCAGTAGGTGCAAACAGGGCTCCTACGTTGATTGCCATATAGAAGAGAGAGAAGCCTGAATCACGTTTAGATGCGTACTGGGGGTCGTTGTACAAATCTCCGACCATAACCTGAAGGTTGCCCTTGAACAAACCTGTGCCAAAACCAATCAACAGAAGTGCCGCCAGCATCCCGACAAGGGCCACAGTGCCGCTTCCAAGAGGGATGGAGAGCAACAGATATCCGAGGAACATCACAATAATACCGGATGTCACCATCTTCCCATAGCCGAATTTATCTGCAAGGATACCTCCGACGAGGGGGAAGAAATACACAAACATCAAAAACGAGCTGTAAATCAGTCCGGCCGTACTGGCAGAAAGGCCAAAGTTTGCCCTGAGGAACAAGGCAAATACGGCAATCATCGTATAATAGCCAAAGCGCTCGCCTGTATTGGCCAGCGCAAGGGCAAACAAACCCTTTGGTTGATTCTTGAACATATTCTAAATCTATTTACAATTACTTCTTGGGCGCGTTCTCAAGCACTTTCACGACAAAATCCCAGAATTTGCCAACTGAGGCTACGTTCACGCGCTCGTCGGGGGAATGGGGAGAACACAAGGTCGGGCCTATGGAGACCATATCGAGTCCCTTATATGTTGCTCCGATTATGCCACACTCAAGACCGGCGTGGATTGCCATAACCAGAGGCTCCTTACCGTACATCTCCTTGTAAACCCGCTTCATCTCTGCCAGTATGGGAGATTTCATATCGGGTTGCCAGCCGGAATAGCTGCCGGTAAAATCGACCTTTGCTCCGGCGAGCTCCATCACGCTGCGCATACTCTCTGCAAGGTAATTCTTCGCGCTGTCTACACTGCTTCGCAGCAGGCAGTCAATCTCTATCGCCTTGCCGTTGGAGCGGACCATAGCCAGATTGTTTGAGGTCTCGACCAGGCCGGGAACATCGGCACTCATCCTGGCCACGCCATTTGGACAGCCCAGCACAGCTTTGGCCATCCTGAGCGCAACCCCGCCACGCATCACGCGCACTGCGGCATGTGGCTCAAGAGACATGTCAAAACCGCCGTCAACACTACCTATCTCGTTCTTGATGGCATCACGGGTGCAGTTCACAATCTCCTTAAGGCCACCCGCTTTGCCGGCAGGTACGGCCACAACAGCAACACATTCGCGCGGAATTGCGTTGCGCAGGTTACCGCCAGCTATGGATGCGAGACGCCCCTCTATATCACGCAAAACCGGCACCAGGACGCGGGCCATAGCCTTGTTGGCATTGCCCCTCCCCTCGTTGATCTCCATACCGGAGTGACCGCCACGGAGACCCTTCACAGTAATCTTGAAGAACTTGTACCCCTTGGGAGCTTTTTCTGTGGTGTAAGGGAAGCTGAAGTGTGCGTCAAGACCTCCGGCACAACCGACATATATCTCACCCTCTGTCTCGGAATCGAGATTGAGCAGGATTTCCCCTTTGAGTTTGCCCGGCTCCAGATTGAAGGCACCGGTCATTCCGGTCTCTTCATCAATGGTGAAGAGAGCCTCTACGGGACCATGCTTGAGGTCCTTAGCCTCCAGGATAGCCATCGCCGTAGCCACCCCCATACCATCGTCAGCGCCAAGGGTGGTGCCACGTGCCTTCACCCACTTCTCGCCGTCAATCTCATATTCGTAGGCATCCACGGGATCCTTCTCCCAGTCGTGGGGAGTATCAGCATTGTTCTGAGGTACCATATCAAGGTGGCACTGCAGGATAATGCCTTTGCGGTTCTCCATCCCGGGTGTCGCAGGTTTGCGGATGATTACGTTGCCAATCGGATCGCGATATGTATCAAGGCCGTTGTCGTGGCCAAACTTCTCTATGAATTCCACCGCCTTGTGCTCTTTTTTGCTGGGGCGGGGGATCTGGGTGAGCGCATAAAAGTTTTTCCATACGCGCTCCGGTTTCAATGATGCTATGCTCATATCTTTTTCTGGTTAAGATTTACAGGGAAAACGAGAGAGTCTCTCCAAACTGGTACATCGGGATGCGGGTCTGAAGCAGCATCTGGCTGCCGTCCATAACGCGCGCCGTTGCAGTGCGCGGCACCCTGTACAATATGCCGTTATTCTTACCTGAAGAAGCAGGGGTCACCTTTTCTTCCATTTGCAAGTCAAGCACTATCGGCCGTCCGGAGAGGTCACTTGGGGGGAGCAGGCCCTCGGTATCGGAGAGGCGGAATGCAACATACTTATTATCCTTGCTGTCGGCCTTGGGCACGACGTCAAAGTTCATTGTCTGGACAGACTCTACAGTGGTACCATAGAACAGGCTCATATACTCCTCTTCCATACGGAGCAGCTCCTGGATAGCAGCCGCCATTGCCTCGCCGCTATATGTGGCATCAGTGTCGCCCGTGACAATCGCCATACGCATATTGCGGAGCTTAAAGATAGTGGCGGCTGTCTCTGCCGCCTTTTTCTCTGCAGATTTCTCTACAACCTGACTCTGAGATACCGCTACCCGTTCGTAGCCACTGGAGGTCTTGACGGTCTTGTATAGGGTCGTGGTGGCGGTAGACAGGTTATTCTCTACATCTTTCCCGGCGAACTGCTCGTTGCCCGCCAATGATGGGAAGCGCCACACCTCTTCCTTGCCTGTGTAACTGTCAGATGCCACTACCAGGCCCTGGGAGCAGAGGTCCAGAAAACCGTTCCCGGCTCCGTTTTTAAGGTTGACAGTGAGGCGGACCGACGGATCTGCCTCGAGATATGGCACGAGGCGGATTGTTTTCAAGTAATAGTTGACCTGGTTGGAGGTACGGGCTTCGCTGCCCATATACTTTTTCGCATACTGCGCATAGGGACCGGCTATAAAATCTTCTCGTACCGCATCCACACAGAAGGTAATGGAGGTGACGGGAAGTGAATATACCACAGTTCCGGAAGGGATGTTTTTTGCTGCCGGATATGCCTGTGCAAACATCTCTGCGGGGAGAACCAGCACCAGGGCGGCAATCATCAACTTTAATGTAGTTTTCATATCGTTTAGTTTTTTATCTCTTTGCTGCAATTGTAGGGCCAGAGGTTTTTCCAGCGCTTATGGCTCCAAAGCCAGTTTTCTTTGCGCGCAAGGACGTCCCTCTCAAGCAGAGCGGCGTATGTGTCTGTCACCGACCCCTGCCCTTCCAGCGAAGCATCGGAACAAATTTGCGAAATTTTAATGACATATTCACCTCTTTTGACTCTGTCCAGATAAAGATATAACACCGGAAGGTGTAATTTGCGGGCTATCACCTCCCCTCCGTTGTGCCATTCGGTGGGCAAAGAGAGGAATGTGTTGGTATGGGCAACGCCGCTGTACGGGTATTGATCTGCAATAAAAAAGTATACCCGTTTCTGCCTGCGGTGCTCCAGCATATAACGGAGTATCTTGTGAGATGGTATCAGGCTGTCCGGGGCACTGAGCCGCTTGCGGCGCATCAGCAAAAACAGTTGTTCCGAAAGGGGACTGTGGAGCGTCTGGTAGGCGGCCGTCATATCTTTTATCCCAAAAGAGGGCTGCTGCATATAGTGGAGCAAATCACTGGACAGCTCCCAGTTGCCCGTGTGCGCAAGCAGCACAACCACAGAAGGGGAGCTCTCAAACGACGCGTTAATCACTTTTTCTGATTCCGGATCGACCTTGTAAAATCCCTTGCGGCGGATATAGTTGCCACTGCGAGTCATTGCCCAAACCATCTCGCAAACCACGTCGGACAGGTATTGATAGTAATCTCTCCTTATCGCATCCCTCTCCCTTTGAGGCATATCCGGGAAGGCCCCTTTCAGGTTAGTGTCAATCACATCGCGGCGATACTTGAAAACATCGCCCAGCAGCCAGCCAAGGATATCTGCAAACAGGTAGTGGACCCGCAGCGGAAGCAGCGAGAGCAGGTACAAAGGGGCCACCAGCAGATATGCCAGAATACGGTACATCTCAACTGTTTAAAAATGGCGCTACGCGGTCTTTTGCAGAGAGTATCACTTCGGATTCGTCCAGCATCCACTTCACATCGATATCGGGATCATTCCAGCGGAAAGACCCTTCCGATGCCGGATTGTAATAGTTGTCACATTTGTACTGGAAGATGGTGTCGTCCTCCAGCACCGCAAATCCGTGCGCGAATCCGCGCGGGATAAAGATCATACGATGGTTATCTGCGGAGAGCTCTACTGAAACATACTTGCCGAATGTAGGTGAACCTTCCCTGATATCCACCGCAACGTCCTGCACGCGACCCTTCACCACTCTCACAAGCTTTGCCTGCGCCGCCTCCCCTTTTTGGAAATGCAACCCGCGCAGCACCCCCCGTCTGGCCGACCATGACTCGTTGTCCTGCACAAATTCAACGTCTGCTACCTCCCTGCGGAACTCATCTGAGCGGAAACTCTCAAAAAAGTAACCCCGCTCGTCGCCAAACACCTTTGGCTCGATAATCACAGGCCCCTCTATATCGGTTTTGATGTAGTTCATATCATTATTTCAAATATCTTTCGAATATACGAATTTCTATGTAAATCCATTTTTATACCTTTACTGTATGAGCAAGATTAAAACTGTAGCTGTGTATCTCGGCTCGCGGACCGGCAAGGGACCCGAGTACGTAAATAATGCCTGCCGCCTGGGGCGACTGCTGGCAGAAAACGGCATCAAAATCGTGTACGGAGGTGCGTCGGTGGGTACAATGAAGGCCCTGGCCGACGGATGTTCTGCAGCGGGCGGACATATTACCGGCGTATTCCCGTCAGGCTTCAAGGGGAAGAGGGACAACGCCGCCGCCAGCATCCACGTTGGTCCTGAAGGGGTTGACCTGAGTGAAACCATCTATGTTATTGACATCGCAGAGCGCATTGCCACGATGGAGCGCCTCTCCGACGCAATGATATTCCTCCCAGGCAGTTTCGGCACGATGACCGAGGCCTTCAGCTGGATGGAGGGCTGGCAGCTCGGCTATCACACCAAGCCCGCCTTTTGTCTGAATACCGATGGATATTATGACGGCCTGCTGACTCAGATGCGCACCATGGTCACCGCCGGATTCATGGACAGTGACGACATGAACCTCCTGCACATTGACTCCAATCCAGACACACTAGTAAATCTCCTCATTTCACTCTAACCAGAGAGACACTCCTCTACAAGAGCACTACGAAAAAACTATAGTATCCTTACGGTGACTTGACGTCCAAGACCTCTGAACAGCTTTACCAATGTGGAAAGTTGAACGTCCGTACGTCCCTTTTCTACCCTGGAAATAAAACTTTTCTTGGTACCAATCCTATCAGCTAACTGCTCTTGGGTAAGGCCAGCCCTTAACCGCTCCAGTTTGAGTTGTTCTCCTATGACAAAAGCATCGCACTCCATATCAAACTGAGCACGTTCAGGGGAGCCAACTTCGCCAAAATCTTCCTTTATAAGATCCTCGATTGGGGTAATATCCATTTCTTTAGGGTTAATCTTGTTCATTTTTCTTTTCTGTTTTCTGTGCAAAATACTTTTTCATCAAAGCTTCCGCCTTATCCAAAACCTCGCTGGGCGTCTTCTGGGTTTTCTTCTGAAATCCATTGAATAAGACAACAATGTTACCTTCATCAAAACAAGTATTCTAATCGTATCTCAAATAATCCCTTTCTCCCCTTAATTGCTTGTAAGAACTTGGTCGGCACAACTTCTACTCTCATTATCAAGGTCATAACTTGATACAGCTTCTTCAGCGCCTCTCTATCCAACGTTCTCCTAAAGGTCTTGAAATGATCTTCGAATACAATCAAACGCCGCACATTCTCCTTCTCCATACGCCACAAAGTTAACTAATTAGTAAACTATTCCCAAATTCTTCGGTGATAGAATTTCACCGCTGTTGAAAGGTACACCATACCGACATTTTATCCAAATGGATAACTTAAAAGGTAAGACTGAAAAGACTGCATTGGGGCAAAGGCCCAACTTGTGGCCGGGGGGCAGAAGCCTTCAGTGACCATCAACATACCGCTCAGTGCATATATAGTCCGTAATTTGAATGCTTTCAAGGGCTAATTATTGCCCAGAAAGCATTGCTAGCGGAGGCTCAGCACTTTGCGGTCCGGACAAGTCCCGGTATGATGGACAAAAAAAGAAGGGGTATCCCGCTCAGGAATACACCTTCTTTTTTTGCGATACTGGTTAACCGCGTTATCGCTTACACATCAGAGGAACGCTGGAGAAGCCCTCCGGACGGTCGTAGAGCTCGCAGTGGCAGTCACCGAGATGCTTGACCTTGAAACCGTTAGCCTTGTACTCCTCATAGTTGAAGGCGTTGAGCTCGTCGATGGCAATCTGGTGGAACTTATCAAAGTCAGGCCACCACTCCCAGCCGCTGCCAAAGTCGTTGTAGAGGAAAGCGTCAGCGCACTGCTTGCCCAACTCGGGAGTCACATAGAATGCACCCATCGCCAGTACATTAACGCCGTTGCCGGTAATGGCACGGAAAGCAGCAGGGACAGATTCAACAACACCTGCGTGAACGCCGGGGCACTTGCTGGCAGCGATGTGGATACCCATACCGGTGCCGCAGAAGATAAGGGCGCGTTCAAACTCCTTTTCAGTGATCATAGCTCCCACGCGGAGGCCGATGCGGTGAAACATCAGTTCAGTATCTTCAGGGTCTGAATCTGCTTTAACACCGATATCGGTAACGGTCCAGCCTTTCTTCTCGAGATATTCTTTGATGGCTTCTTTGAGGGGATAGCCAGCGAAATCGGCGGCCATCAGAATTTGTTTGTCAGCGACTTTTTTCATGTCAGATATTTGATTTATTGTTAATTATTATTGTTGTTTGTTACAAATATACAAAAACCACCCTGATAACCTTAGAGTTCCTTAATCTTGATGTTCTTGAAAAAGACCTGATGGCCGTGGTCCTGAAGCAGGATGTACCCTTCTTCATAATTGCCGAAATCGGGCCAGTCGCGGTACTTGCTGAAGTCCACCAGCGCATCCCACATCTGGTTGCCCCTCTCGTACTCCACAACCTTCTCCCCGTTCAGCCAGTGCTCCACGTGGTTGCCGTCCACAACAATCATCGCGTGACGCCAGCCATCCCTATCAGGAGCGTCCCAGGGGCCGCGCCTTGCAGGGATAAGGTCGTAAAGAGACGCCAGGGTACGGTTGCCGTTCACCCCCAGTTTCGCATCCGGGTGGTGCTCATCGTCCAGAATCTGGAACTCACAGCCGATTGCACTGCCAGCCCCTGTGTTAAGGAACGGATTCACAAAATATTTGATGCCGCTGTTGGCACCTTCGGTGATTTTAAAATCGACCTTCAGGACAAAGTCGCGCCACTTGCGGGTAGTGATGATATCGCCCCCGTTTGCACTCTCAGCGCCGTCACCGGCAAAGACATAGAGTAATCCGTCTTCGGTGATACCCCAGCCCCCTTCGGGAAAATTGCCCAAGTTTGCGGGACGGGCACTCTGCCACCCCTCGGTGGTCTCGCCGTCAAATAGCAGTTCCCATCCGTCGGCCTCCTCGGCATCGGTAAGGGTATTTGGCTCCGCTGCAGACTCCATTGCGGCATATTTACCCCAGTCGGGCTTCTCGCATTCACAAGTCTTGCTTTGAGGACAGCAGCAGGATGTGGCAATCATAGCCACCGTAGCGAATACAGCTATTATATATTTCTTCATATAACTCACATCTTGTAGTATTCATCCCAGCCCTTGCGCGGCAGACGGTCGGTGAGCAGACTGTTTGCAAACGGGTCGTTAAGGATTGTATTGCTGATCTTGTCAAAGGTAATCTTCCGCTGAGTGCGGATGGCGATGATGCCAAGGCAGAAAGTCTGGCACATCGGGCCGAACACCTCGAACGGGCTGCGGGTCTTCTCCTCGCCCTTGCAGGCTTTGAGGAAGTTTGCATAGTGATTCGACGGAGTCTCGGGAACCTCGGGCAGTTTGCCTTCCATCTCCTTTGCCACCTCGGGAGGGATGATTTGCAGGGTAGCGCCGTGGGTTCCGCCGCGGAAAGTGAGATTCTTGCTGTATATGACCTTGCCGGGGCTCAGCGACAGATCCTGACCGGGGACATTCTGGCCGGAAGCCGGAACGTCATCCTGGTTTATATCCCGCTTGCCGTAGCCCTCCGGGATCGGCGGATAGTTGGTCTCGCCGTCATACCAGGTGAGGTCTACCGGCGGCATGTCGCCGCGGGCGGCGAACTTGAAACGCAGGGTGGTCTCCTTGGGGAAGAAGTAGTCGTTATAGTCGGTAATCTTGAGCGGATCCACTTCGTAAGGGAGACCCAGCTGCAGAAATTCGTGACAGGTATCTATGATGTGGGCACCCCAGTCACCCAGCGCACCCAGGCCAAAGTCATACCAGCCGCGCCAGTTGCCGGGGTGGTACTTGTCGTTATAATCGTGGAACTGCGCAGTGGTGTTCCAGATGTTCCAGTCCATACCTTCCGGCACAGGCATCGCCTCTGGATAGTGGTCAATGTTGGGATCGTAAGGATACCAGCGGCGCCAAGCGTTAAAGAAGGCATCGATGCGGTAAACATCTTTGATAATGCCAGCCTCCACCCAGGTCTTGAACTGCCAGTAATTGGCCTCGGAATGGCCCTGGTTGCCGACCTGAGTGACCAGGTTGGGGTGACGGCGGGCGCAATCCATCATCAGCTGGCACTCATAGAAGGTACGGGCCATCGGCTTCTCTACATATACATGCTTGCCCTGGTTCAGCGCGAGCATAGTCACGGGGAAGTGTGAGAAATCCGGGATGGCTATGCAGACGGCATCGAACTGGCTGCCATATTCGTCGAACAGTTTGCGGAAATCGGTGAACACCTTTGCATTGGGGTGCTCTGCGATTGTCATCTGGCTCTCAGCGCTCTTGGGATCGACATCACACAGGGCCACAAATTCACAGAGCCCGGTCTTGTCAAACTCCTGAATAATCTGGCGACCGCGATTGGCGATGCCGACAGCTGCCATACGGACTTTTTCCGGCTTGGGAGCAGCGGCGTTTTCTTTTTTCTTTTTGCGGGGATCCATCGCTTCCATTGCGTTCAGGCCAGTAGTGGCCGCCAGAGCGCCGGCTGCACCTACTGCGCCGACCTGTATAAACTTACGTCGTGAAATATTATTCATGTTGTTTCTGCTTTGTTTCGAACAAATTTCAATAAATAATGGCAAAAATGCAACCCGATTTTTAATCAATGGTCTCTATATAGAAACTCACCGGGCGGAAGCCGTCGTTGCAGCTTATCATCGCGCTATAAGGGTTCTTCATCCAGCCGTCGTAGAAATTCCCACCACCCCGGGCCAGTGCCCGGACAAACGTCCTCATACTCTCCCACGCAGCAGAGCACATCCCTTCTGGCCTCTGTCCGTCTATCGAAATCCACTCCTGTCCCATAGTCACTTCGCAGGCGTGCTCGATGGGATTCTCATAAATCGCCATCAGATCGGGGTATTCCGACCGTCGGATGGCGGTGATTCTGACTCTTTTCATTTTTATCCTTTTTCACAAATTTACACAAACTGCCAATAATTCGTGATAGCTTTGCGTTATATATGTGGTTGAATAATTAAACAAACAACAACATGAGCTGGAACAACTTAATAGACAACTTGATTCCTATCGGAGTCTGCGTAGTACTTCCGATTTTTATCGTATGGCTGAACCTCCGGGCCAAGATGAATGAGACCAACCGCAAGGCGGAGGTTATGCTCAAGGCCATAGAGGCTGGCAAAGAGGTAGACGCAGATTACTTTAAACCTGAAGGGAAAGCAAAGACTGTCAAAGGGCAGCTGCTTGGCAAACTGACGGGGGCATGCATAACTTTTCTCATAGGTGCCCTTGTGATGACAATTGTATTATGTATGTCTGCACAGGAAAAAATCGATTCTGAAGCGACGCTTGGATTCACTGTGTTCGGCGGGATTATGATTGCCATAGGAGTGGCTCTCTTCATCTCATTCTTCGTTGGCAAAAAGATGCTTGCAAAGGAGATGGAGGCAGAAGAGATGCGTCTTTCAGAGAATCAGCAACTGCAGAATCCCCGATAAATGACCAGGGAGCAGTTCATCGCCGAAGTGAGGGCGTGCCAGGGGTCGCTCAGGCGGTTCCTGGCATCGCTGTGCGGTGGTGACAGCTCCCGTGCCGACGACATCGCCCAGGAGGCGTTGGTAAAAGCATATGTAAATTCCGACCGCTTCTCCGGCAATTTCAAGGCGTGGCTCTTCCGTATAGCCTACAACTGCTTCATAGACGCCACCCGCCGCACGCCGCTTCCATCGGTGGATATAGATGCACCGGCCGCGACCCGGATACAGTCGGCCTCAGAGAGCGAAGAGGCCGCCTTCCGTCGCGAAGAGCTGCAGCGGGCGCTGACGCTGATTCAAGAAAAAGAACGCACCGCCATCGTCCTCCATTACTTTGAAGATTTGCCCGCGAAGGATATCGCCGCAATCATGCGCGCCCCTATCGGGAGCGTACTGTACTGGCTCTCATCGGGCCGCAAACATCTGAAAAATCACATACGGCTATGAACGATCTAGAACAATATCTCAGGGAGAACAAGCCTCTGGAGCCCGCCGAAGGGGATTTTATGATAGAGGCCAATTCTCGGTTGGCAGCTGTGGAAGAGATTAAGCGCGCAGTGGCCGCAGAACGCAGGCACAGCCGGGCGGTAATGATGGCTGCCCTGGCGTCCGGGCTGCTGCTGGGCTGCCTTGTAACCGCTTTCGTACTGCTCCACCCCGTGGCTCCCGAAACATTCGAAACCCAATTCATAGCCCGTCTCTCACTGTTCCTGCACGGCTGGGCCAGATACCTTGTCATGCTGCTGATAGCCGGCAGCGCCATCGCCCTCGGCCTGGCCTTCCTATCCCCAAAAAGGCGGTAATTACAATATTTGCAAAGCGATATGCGCGCAGGCCTCGGCGTCGGCCAGCGCGTGATGATGATTGGTAAGGTCAAAGCCGCAGGCCGCCGCCACCGTCTGCAACTGGTGATTCGGCAGCGACATGCCAAAGAAGCGGCGCGACGCTGCCAGCGTATCATAAAACTGATAATCGGGATAATCCATCTGATACACCCGGTGCGCCGCCTTCAGGCACCCCTCGTCAAAGCGGGCGTTGTGGGCCACCAGCGGCAGCCCCTCGATTAGCGGCACCACCCTCTCCCACACAAACGGAAACACCGGTGCATCCTCCGTATCCTCTGCCGACAGGCCATGCACCCGCTGGCAGAACCACTTATAATACTCCGGCTCCGGATGGATCAGGCTGTAAAAGCTATCCGTGATGCACCCCCCGCGCACAACCACCACCCCCACGCTGCATACGCTGCTGGGGCACTCATTGGCAGTCTCGAAATCTATAGCGGCGAAGTCACTAATCATAACTGCAACAGATTCACGAAAATCTCCGGCAGGCAGATATTCTCCACGGCGAGAGCCTCTTTGAACAGCGGTGCTATCTCACAGTCGCGGAAGCCGGCGATGCCGCAGCCGATGCGGGTCACATAGAAAAACAACTCCGGATGCGCCTTGGCAAATTCAATGAAATCATCCACATAAGGCTTGATGGTCTCCACCCCACCCTGCATCGTGGGGATCGCATAACTTTGACCGGTGAGTCCCACACCGACGCCCCACTCCGCACCGAAATCCTCATACGCCACGCGCGCCGCCCCGCCACCGTGCTGCCCGGCCAGGTTGCTGCCGAAAACGAACACCTCATCGTCGGTAAGTTCTGTGATAAAAGCCGGTGTAAACCGCGGCCGGATGATTCCGTTGTAACGTCTTGACGTATCCATAGTCGTATCGTTTATGCCTTTTACGCCTGCAATTTTGCGGCCGCATTTGATAATGTATCAAACAAAATCAATACCTTTACAGATGCTTATGAATACTGCAATCAAGCATATCAAAAGAGCATTTTTGCTGTGCTGCGTTTCCGTTGCGCTGGTTTCCTGTGCGTCCTGGCAGAGGCTGGCTGAAATACGGACGCTTGCCGACAAGGTCTGGGAATTCTCGCAGACCCATCCGGACGGCTTTACCATAAGCATTTCTGACTTTACCGAGCCCACAGAGGGGATCGCCGTCTCTTATGATGCCACACAGGGCTGCCACTCCAGGGAATCACTCCCAAAAGTGATTGAACACGCCCGGCAGCACGACGGCTATGTGGGCGGATGGCTGGATACCGATAGCGGACTCTATCACTTTGACAGTTCCAGACTGTTCACTGAAGACCAGCGGGATGCTGCCATTGCCTTTGGTAAAGAGAATAGACAGATTGCTATCTATGTCATCTCTACCGGAGAATCAATTGAGATAATACAATGAAAATACTGATTATGGCGATGATGATAGCCGGAGCAGCGCTGGGCGCACCCACGGTGCAGGCGCAGCAGACAGCGCAGCCACCCCAGGAAGAGGATCTCGATGCAAAATACGGTGCGGAACTGCTTAAACCCGGCACGGTGGCGCCGGACTTTACCCTGAAGGACCTGGACGGCCTGCCGGTGAAACTGAGCGAACTGCGCGGGAGGCGCGTAGTGCTGGTGTTCTGGGCGTCGTGGTGCCCCGACTGCAGGGCAGAGGTGCCCGACCTGAAGGCAATGTATGCAGAGGCCGACCCCGACAAAGTGACTTTCGTTTCGGTATCTTACGACCGCGACTTTGCCACGCTCAAGAAGTTTGCCGCAGATAACGCCCTACCCGGCATCCAACTGTTCGACCCCGCCGGCAAGAAAGAATCCAAAGTTGGAGCGGACTACCATGTAAAGTGGATTCCGTCGCTATACCTGATTGACGCAAAGGGCCGCATTGAGCTCGGGACGGTAGTTGCCGCAAAGATTGCCGCGGCGCTGCAGGGTCAGCAGGCGGCTGACATTCCCGGAGTGCCAGGCAAGGAACTTTGCACCGATGAAAATTGCGCACTATAGCCATGGAGAATAATGGAAAAATGACAGCGCTTGTAACAGGCGCATCGCGCGGGATAGGGCTGGCCATTGCCCGCGAACTGGCCGATGTAGGATACAATCTGTCGCTGGTAGCGCGCAGCGAAGATGCCCTGGAGCGGGTGGCGGCGGAGATTACCGCTGCAACTGAGACGCGTGGCGCTTCTGAAGCCGGCGCCTCCTGTAACGATACAACCGACTGCCCCATCTGGGTGAAAACCATCGCCGCCGACCTGGCGCAGGAGGAGTCATACGGGCGCATCGTGGCAGAAACCGTGGCGGAATTCGGCGGCATCGACCTGCTGGTGAACTGCGCCGGACTGGCACAGCAGGGTAGCTTTACCGATGTAACACCAGCTGAATGGGACACCATCTTCTCCGTGAACGCCAAGGCCCCCTTCTTCATCTGCAAGGAGGCACTCCCCTATCTGAAACAATCCCAGAAGCCGATTATCATCAATATCGCGTCAGTTGTGGGCTTCAAAGGATATATCCACCAATCGGTTTACTCTTCCAGCAAGCACGCTCTCACCGGCTTCACAAAAGTGCTCGCCAAAGAGGTGCAGCCCTTTGGCATCCGCGTACACCTGATCTCTCCCGGCGGTGTCGCCACCGAGATGGTCACAAAGATGCGCCCCGACATAAAGCCGGACGAACTCCTGCAGCCGGAAGAGATTGCAGAAATAGTCCGCTTCCTGGTTACCCGCAAGGGCCGCGGCACCATAGACCAGTTCTACCTCCGCAGGTATTCCTCTCTGGCGTTCGATTAACGCCACGTCAGGCAGCAGCCTCGCATGGCCCCATAGTTCCCTGGGGCGTAAACAGGTTTCAATCAGCGCCTTACGCAAACCAACCCACATCAAATAATGTGGGTTGGTTTGCATAAAATATTGAATGAATGACAGTTATACACCAGCCCGGCGCGGCGCTAGCGTAGTTTAAGGACTTTACTCTCGAACGGTATAGGACAAGTCGATATCCAGACAGAAGGTTTAATCAGGTCAGAGGTGGCAGAGACGGCCCAGACCTCGATGGTCTTGCCCTTTAGGTTTTCTGTGAGCGGATAGTAGTAGGTATAATTACCCTCGGTATCGTCTAGCCAGACCTCCCAACCCCAGGGGTTGCAACTGTAAGAAGGTGCACGATCGGGACAGCCCCTCCACTCGCCGTCTATCTTGAGGGCGGCCCAAGCCCCTTCCTTCTCAAACTTTCCGTCAAGAGCTATGCAGAGGTATGCTCCTGCAGGAATCTCGTCCAGACTAACATCTCCCTTCCAGACATAACCCTTCCACGCATCGCTCTTCTTCATCCAGTAGGTCGGGAAGAGATTCGTTGCGTGCCACATGGTGCGGTCCACCGGCTTCCCGTCCTTCCAGCCGCTGATTTCGGTAATCCGCAGCGGAGTAAAATCAAGATGGAAATAGCGGAATTCGCCGGCATCGCCCAGATCGACTTCCATCTTGGTATCGCTCAGGAAAGTGACTGTTTTCCAGCTTTTCAAATCCTTGGAAACATACGCTGTTGCGCCCTCTTCTATGTAATACGGCTGCAACGAGTATTCATCGTAGGTATCAATCACCAGTTTGTCCAGAGTGGTTATCTCACCCAAATCCAGATTGAGGGCAGTTGTGAACGGCTTGAAAAAACCATCGCGGATGGCCACCGAAAAAGATGTATTGGGGTCATCATCAAACATAAAGCGGTCCCAGCAGTCGCGTATGGCAAACGAGCGCTGGCTGAACAAGGCGTCACGGGCTGCCTGCACCTGAGCTATGGCGGTAGGGCCGGAGCGCTCCAAAGAGCGGAGCTCTAAGGCATTGTTGTCCGCGGCGTATGTCATGGCATCGTAAATACACTGACCTTCGCGGGGATATTCGGTGCGCTCCAGCGAAGCCAGCTTCCGGTGATACGCATGTTTGAGCGGCTCGCCGGGGAACTTCACCTTGAACGACGCGCCCCGTGCCAGCGACGGGCGGCTTATGCCATCCAGGGTTGCGCCGGTAAACCGCACTGACCCTTTTTCTACTTTGGCGGTGTAACTCTGCCCCGGCATACCCAGCAACTTGACCTCCACCTCATCCCCAACCTTGTCATTTATAATCTGATATGGTATTCCGCTGAGCGCTACCTTATCTTTTTCCGGGGCGGTGGTGAGTTTTATGAGAGCTGCGCGGAACGGCAGCACCTCAACCTCGATGGTCTGGCCATATTTGTGGCTGCCCAGATCGTATATATACGGGTGA
Organism: Bacteroidales bacterium; assembly: GCA_017529425.1. Classification (GTDB taxonomy): domain Bacteria; phylum Bacteroidota; class Bacteroidia; order Bacteroidales; family UBA932; genus Equibacterium. Next base: position 24,503 of record JAFXNQ010000023.1, read on the forward strand.
TACTGGCGGACCTTAACCCTGGAAGCCTTCTCCAGTCCGGTGGATTCATCCAGACGGACGGTATATTTCACCGGCTCCCAGGTGAGGTTTCGCAAAGTCAGGAAACGGGTAGAACCGTCTCCGCGGCTCAAAGCCTCCGGACCATACTGCTCCTCCGGCAGCCTGAACCCGTTAACCAGAATGTCGCGATACTGGCGGTGTAGGTTATATATGAACGCCAGCATCGGGTACTCCTCGTCGCGCAATAGCCAGGGGTTGGCGTAAATCTGAGGCGCCATTATCAGCTCACGGCCAAATGCCTGCAGAATCAGGTCGTCCTCCCAGTAATCCAGACAGGAAGAGAGGCACACGCCGTGGTCTTCCGTCAGGCGGGTCAGATTGTCCGGAGCCTTGCGTGAGATGGCCTGCCCGCGATGGTGAGGTGCTGTCATAGTATTGGTCATAAAGACATCGATATATGTCTCGTCGCCGCCCAGGAGATATGTGGTGGAGTGCCGTGTCCCGGGGCCCAGCTTCAGGCGGTGGTTCAGCAGCACAAAGTCGGGTCGGATCTCCCGCACCCGGGTCATCATCTCGTCGAAATAATCGTATTTCGAGGGGCGCAGCTGGCCGCAGACGCCATCCATCTTGAAAAGTCCCAGATTGTAATCGCGGACAAACTCCCAAACCATATCCATACGCTCTGCAGCCTCCTCCGGGGTGTCGCCAAAACCGTCGGGACCTCCCCATACACCCAGGCTTGCGCCAAAACCCGCCGCCTTGTCGCGTATGGGTGCCAGGCCGTGGGGATATTGATTTTTAAAGCGTTCAGAGCGGGTAGAACCGTAGAAATGACGGCCGTCCAGCATCCCGGCGTCGAACGCAAAGATATCCAGCTCCATGCCGTAGGTATCATGCAGCCACTGGAAGAAGTCCAGTTCAGCGTAGGTCTGCGTCTCGGAAGGGCCCTCGTTGGTGTGGCTCATCCAGGTGAAATATTCCGCCTTTGACGGAGTCTTTTCGTCTGCACCGGCAATGGGATAATCCTGCGCAAAAACAAACGTGGAGACCATCATAAACGCCATTACGGCAAAAAGATACTTTTTCATGTTATGATACTTATGTTTTCCAAAGGTAGTGAGAATGTGCCATTCTTGAGAAAGTTTTTTTGGACGCACCGTAGGAATAGTTACCTTTGTGGGAAATTTCTAACAAGTATGGCAACTATGCAGGAGAAATACGGCAAATACATCTTCGGAGTTGTGAAGGTGGGCGACAAGGGGCAGATAGTGATTCCGCGCGACGCCCGCAAGCTTTACGATATCAAACCGTGCGACGCGCTGCTGGTGCTGGGCGACCAGAAAGGCATGGCGCTGCTCAAGACAGAGGTCTTCCAGGCAGTCATAGACCAGGCAATGGAGGGGCTTCAGTAATGAGGAAGCACTGGATTGACAACCTGCGCTGGGTAACTGTTCTGCTGGTTCTTTTATACCACGTCATCTATTTCTATAACAACAAGGGTGTATTTGGTGGCATAGGCGGCTTTGGCGAGTATCCGGAGTATAAGCAGTACCAGGACATCGTACTGTATATCCTCTATCCGTGGTTTATGCCGCTGCTGTTCTTGCTGGCCGGTATAAGTGCCCGCTATGCGCTGCAGAGGCAGCCGGCCAGGAAATGGTTCTCTGCCCGCACCCGCAAGCTGCTGGTTCCGGGCACGATCGGCCTGTTTGTGTTCCATTGGATGGTGGGATATTTCAATACCGCAGTGGCGGCGAGAGAAGGCACGTTTGGCGAGATGCCGGCTGTTGCAAAGTACCTGATGTGGGCTGTCAGCGGCACCGGTCCGCTGTGGTTCATACAGGTGTTGTGGCTGCTCTCCGCCCTGCTTCTGCTGATCCGGGCCATTGACAGCAAAGACCGCCTATGGAACGCCTGCGGCAGGTTTTTCGGAGGTGATAACGGCAGTAAGGCACGTATCGTCCCGATATTGCTGCTGGGTGTACTGTTCTGGCTTGGCGAACAGACCCTGATTAAGAATCCCCGCCCCGAGTCACCGGACGGCCTCTTGAATCTGTACAAACCTGTATTCTATATGGTGCCATTCCTGATGGGATACTTTGTGTTTTCTCACGATTCTGTTCAGAAACACGTCAAGAGCGCCTGGATTCCGCTGCTGATCGCTGCGTGTGCGGCCGGCGCGGTGCTTGTCGTCACGACCTTCGGTCAGGACAATACCTCTCCGCAGTATCTCTGCAGCCCGATGAACTGTCTCTACGGCTGGCTGGCGTGCCTGGGTCTTTTGGGCTGGTTCAATGCCAAATTCGACCGCACCGGAAAGTTCGCAGGATATATGACACGCAGCAGTTACGGCATATACATCGTCCACTATCTGGTGATTGCAAGCCTGGGCTATATGATGAAGCAATATACGCAACTGCCGCCGGTGGCAATGTACCTGATTCTGGCCGCAGCCGTATTCACCCTCTCCCCCCTGATTTACGAGCTTATCCGCCGCATCCCGTTCATACGCTGGTGCGTGTTTGGGGAGAAGAAGTAAACAGGCATCCATCCCAGATTTGAATCATACATGTCAGAAAAGCAACACATACAGAAAACTAACGCGGCCCGGCTGCTGGATGCTGCGGGAATCCGATACGAGCTGATCCCGTACGAGGTAGACGAGAACAACCTCGCGGCCGACCACGTGGCGGAGCAACTGGGAGAACCTATTGAAACGGTGTTCAAGACACTGGTGCTGCGCGGCGACCGTAACGGCCTGTTTGTGTGCGTTATGCCCGGCGACATGGAGGTCGACCTCAAGGTGGCGGCAAAGATTTCCGGCAACAAATCGTGCGCGATGATCCACATGAAAGAGCTGCTGCCCGAGACGGGCTATATCCGTGGCGGATGCTCCCCCATCGGCATGAAGAAGCCCCTGCCCACATTCATATTTGAATCTGCCCTGCTATACGACCACATCTATGTTAGCGCCGGAATCCGCGGCCTCCAGATAAAAATCAACCCTGACGACCTCATCCGTTTCGTCGGGGCTGGTATCTATCCGATTTAGCTCCCTTGGACGGCGGCACCAAGTATTTTGCGCTGGCGTGTATCATGCTGATTGATAACTGATTATACAAACCAACACACACGATTTCATGTGGGTTGATTTGCATTATCAGTTGATATACAACTGCTTACATACCAGCGTTCATATAACCTCGCCGGTCGCGGAGGGCGTAGACAACGCGGGCGATCCAGACAATAACCGCGGATAATATCCAGCGGGAGAAGAGGATGACCCACCAGACGCCGCCGGCAAGGGAGAAGAGAAGCAGGTCCTCGAGGTTGCTGTGGGAGACTCCCACGTGCAGATTGACAAGATTGATATCGCGCTGGGAGAGCCTGCCGCTGTCGGCCTCTTTCATCATGGCAGCACCGCCGTAGGCCAGGCCGATTATGTTAGCCACGACCCAGAAGAAGGCGCAGTTGGCGGGCAGGCCAAAAACCTTCATCACAGGCGAGAGGAAGCGGGACATCGGCTCCACGGCACCCGAATCTGCGATAATCTGCTGCAGGATATTCAGCGAGAAAATGATGCAGGTCATCTTCAAAGCCAGTTTCAGCATCCCAACCAGCCAGGCCAGGAACTGAGTCCAGAAGGGGTCGGCACTGGCAACTGCCGCCGCCTCTGTCTGCGCGGCAGCACCCCACTGCGGCAACACCAGATTGAGCACCAGACCCATGACTATAGACGACACTGTGCGCACCACAATCATCAGTATCGCGCTGGTGCCGGTCTTTTTCTGCACCGCAACCTCGATGGGCATGTTGTGGGCGCAGAGGGCCATTACCGCCAGGATTGTCATCTCGCGGACATTCAGCCCCATGGTGACGCCCGCCGCGATGGCGCTGTAGCAGTTCACAAAATAGCCGGATACCCAGGCGAGCGATGCGGCACCGGGAAGCCCGAAATGTTTGAACAGCGGCTCCAGATAAACCGAGAGCCACTGCAACACCCCAAAATACTTGAGCAGGAATATGGCAAAGGATACCCCCGCGGTGATCTCTATCATCCACAGGCATATCTTTGCGGCGGCCGGCAGAGCCGTCTTTACCGATTGCCGGATATTGAATTTCATCTATTTATGGCGAACCGCCAGCTCTTCTTCCAGATCCTTTATGGAGAAGCCCATCTGTTCGCAGAGCACCAGCAGGTGATATACCAGATCGCCAGCCTCGTAAAGGAAACGTTCCTTATTGCCGTCGATAGCCTCGATCACGGTCTCTACAGCCTCCTCACCCACCTTTTGGGCTATCTTGTTGACACCTTTGGTGAACAGATGAGTGGTGTAGCTCCCCTCGGGCATATCGCGATGGCGTTGCTGGATGCAGGCCTGCAGGGTACCGAGAAAGCCCTCGTTCTCACGGGTATCAAAGCATGCAGTTGTACCGCGGTGACAGGTCGGTCCGTCGGGATGCGCCTTGATCAGCACCGTATCGGCATCGCAGTCGGCATACATATCCACTACGTGCAGATAGTTGCCGCTGGTTTCACCCTTGGTCCAGAGACACTGGCGGGTGCGGCTGAAAAAGGTTACCAGCCCGGTAGCGACAGTCTTTTCAAAGGCCTCCTGATTCATGTAGCCCAGCATAAGCACCTTGAGGGTGTCGGCGTCCTGAATTATTGCCGGCAGCAGCCCGTCGGCGCACTTTTCCAACTTGAAATCACTGAATGTCATAATCTTACAGGTATATTTTGTTTTCTTAATTCTTGTTTGAGCACAGGGATGGGGATTTCTCCGCTATGGAAGATGGATGCGGCCAGGGCGGCGTCGGCACGACCCAGGGTGAGCACGTCAGCGATATGCTGCATGTTACCCGCACCGCCCGATGCGATAATAGGTATGGAGAGCGACTCTGCCAGGGCAGCGTAGGTTTCGCAAGGATAACCGTCGCGGGTGCCGTCATGATCCATAGATGTAAACAGCAGTTCCCCCGCCCCACGTTCCTGGGCTTCGCGGGCCCAGCTGAAAAGTTCGCGGTCGGTTGCCACGCGGCCGCCGTGGGTCGTAGCCATCCAGCGGCCGTCCACCACCCTTGCGTCAATAGCTATTACCACGAACTGCGAACCGTACTTGCCGGCAATGGCATCTATCAGGCCGGGATTATTGATGGCTGCGGTGTTGACGCTGATTTTGTCGGCACCGGCGTCAAGCAGGCGCGCAGCATCGTCTATGGTAGCAATGCCACCGCCCACGGTGAACGGAATGTTAATCTGTTCCGCCACCCTGCTGACCAGGTCACAAAAGGTTTTGCGACCTTCTGCAGAGGCGCTGATGTCAAGATAGACCAACTCGTCTGCCCCCTCGGCAGCATAACGCGCTCCAAGTTCCACGGCATCGCCCATATCGCGCAGCTCCACAAAGTGAACCCCCTTCACCGTGCGGCCGTCCTTAACGTCCAGACAAGGAATTATGCGTTTTGCAACCATCGCACCCCTTTATTAACGTGATACAAATTCAAATGTTTTACCATTTTTCTACCTTATCATTTATTCTACCTATACCATCCGCACATTCTGCTATAACGTATCCCCCTCCCTAAACCGAAGCTATGAAGCTTTGCTTCAAATCCCTCCCCTCGAGGGAGGGACTTACTATCGCCCTATCGGGCTCCAAATTTCTCAATATCTTTCAATGTGATTCTGTTCTCATATATAGCTTTCCCAACTATAACTCTTCGAAGACCCTCCTCGTTCAGGCGCTCTACGTCTGCCATCGAGCTGATGCCGCCGGAGACGGTGAAGTCTATGGCATCGTAGCGGGTCTGCAGATCCTTGTATAGCTCGAACGCCGGTCCCTGGAGCATCCCGTCTTTGGAGATGTCGGTGCAAATAATCTGCTTTACGGCGGCGAAGCGCGCTATCATATCGTCAATTGTCATATCCACAGCCTCTTTCCATCCGTTGATGGCGACTTTGCCATTTTTGAGATCGGCTCCAAGAATCATCTTATCAGGGCCGTAAGAGGCCAGCCAGAGGTCGAACAGCTCCGGTTCGCGGGCCGCAACGCTGCCGGCGATAGCGTATGTCGCACCGTAATCAAAGACCGCCTGCAGCGCATCGGTGCTCTTGATGCCGCCACCAAACTCAATTTCCAGCGAGGTGCGGGTCGCAATCTGCTCCAGGGTGGCGAGATTCTGCGGTCCGGCCGCCTTGGCACCGTCCAAATCCACCAGATGGAGCCGCTTTACGCCGGCATCCTCATAAGCCTTTGCCATGTCCAGAGGCAGTGCGTCGTAACTGGTCTTGCGCTCATAATCGCCCTCCGAGAGACGTACGCAACGACCTTCAATTATGTCTATGGCAGGAATCAGCTGAATCATAGCGCAAGGAAATTCTTGAGTATCCGTTCGCCCACAGCACCACTTTTTTCGGGATGGAACTGGCAGGCGTAGAAGTTGTTGTGACTGAGCGCAGCGCTGAAATCGATACCATGATTTGCCACGGCGATTGTGTCGGCGCAGACCTCAGGGTAGTATGAGTGTACAAAGTAAACGTAGTCGCCCTGTTTGAGGCCGGCGAACAGGGGCGAGGAGAAACTTTCCGCTCCTGAGCGGGGTTCCCGCAAACTGTTCCAGCCCATGTGGGGAACTTTCTCAGCGGGGGTCTCCTTGAATCTGCGCACCTCTGAGGGGAAGATGCCCATACAACGGGTATCGCCCTCTTCACTGCCTGCACACATCAGCTGTGCACCGACACAGATACCCAGCACAGGTTGCTCAAGCGTCGGGATAAAATCGGCCAGACCGGCGTCCCTTAACGCCCGCATGGCACAAGAAGCCTCTCCCACTCCGGGAAGAATCACGTGCGACGCCTTTCTCAACTGCCCGCGATTTGCCGTCAGCACAAAGTCAGACGCCCCGACGCGCCCCAGAGCATTCAAGACAGAACGGATGTTTCCCGCATCGTAATCAACTATTGCAATCATAACAATCCTTTGCTGCTGGGGAGTTCATAGTCGAAGGGGTTGCAGGCAACGGCCTGGCGCAGGGCACGGGCAAACGCCTTGAACACCGCCTCGGCCAGGTGATGATTATTCTCGCCGCGGGCGCGGATGTGCAGATTGCACTGCATCGACTCGCACAGCGACTTATAAAAGTGGCGGAACATCTCGGTGGGGGTGTCTCCCACATATTCTCGGGTGAAGGGGACGTCCCAGGAGAAATCAATCCGGCCGCCGAGGTCCATCAGTACCATAGCCTCGCATTCGTCCATCGGGAGGGCAAAGCCGTAGCGTCCAATGCCGCGTTTGTTACCCAGAGCCTGTAGCAAAGCCGTTCCAAGGGCGATTGCCACATCTTCCATCGTGTGGTGTTCGTCAACCTGGAGATCGCCCTTAGCCTCAATCTGAAGGCCGATGCCAGAGTGGTGGGCAATCTGGTCCAGCATGTGGTCAAAGAAGTTGAGGCCGGTGGAGATGCTGCTCTCTATCTTTCCGTCCAGGTCCACGCACACGCGGATCTGGGTCTCGCGGGTATTGCGCTCTATGGCAGCGCGCCGCTCGCCCTTACGGAGGAATTCGGCAATATCGGCCCAGGTATTATTATCATCCAGCAGGATACCCTTGCAGCCGAGATTGGTGGCGAGCCGCATATCTGTGGCCCTGTCGCCAATCACATAGCTGGCCGACATATCGTACTCGCCAGAGAGATACTTGCTGAACATGCCGGTGCCAGGCTTGCGGGTCGGTTTATTGTCCTCCGGGAAACTGTCGTCAACAAGTATGTCATCGAATTCGATCCCCTCGCCCCGCAGGGTGCGAAGCATCAACTCCTGAGGCCCGATGAAACTATCATACGGGAATGATTCTGTGCCGAGGCCATCCTGGTTTGTGGCCAGGACCAACTCGTAATCCAGGCTTGCGATGCTCTTCAGCGCAGATATCGCCCCTGGGATAAATTCGAATTTATCAAACGAATCGACCTGCTCAGAGGGCTGTGGCTCCACTATTATGGTGCCGTCGCGATCTATAAATAATGCTTTCTTAAGACTCATACGTCTCTATGGCTTTTAGCAGTTTTTCATTTTCAGAAGGGGTGCCGATGGTTATGCGCAGGCATCCTTCGCAGAGCGCCACGCTGCTGCGGTCGCGAACAATCAGTCCGCCTTCAATCAGCGCGTTATAGAGCCCTCGCGGGTCATCGACCTTCACCAGCAGGAAGTTGGCATCGGAGGGATATACCTTCCGCACACACTTGTATGCGGGCAGTAACTCCGCAAGACGGTCGCGTTCCGAGATGATTTCCTCCACCTGGGGAGTTATATCTGCCTTAAGGCGGTCCAGGGCAAGGGCAAGCGTGTCAGTACCGATGTTATAGGGATATTTCACCTGCCTGAAGAGCGAAATGATATAAGGATTGGACATCGCCAGACCGATGCGCAGGCCGGCCAGGCCCCACGCCTTGGAGAGGGTTTGCAGCACGATGACGTTGTCGTACTTCTCAATCAGCGGCAGCACGCCCGGCTTTGAAGAGAAGTCCACGTAGGCCTCGTCCACAACCAGAATACCGTCAAAAGCATCTGCAAGGAGCTCTATATCAGCCACATCAAATGCGTTACCCGTGGGGTTGTTGGGCGAGCATATGAACATCAGCTTGGTGTTTGCGTCAACCTGGGCCAGCAGCCGCTCCACCGGGAGGGCGAAGGTTTCGGGCTCCAGAAGCACCATCCGGCACCCTACATTGTTGATGTCGGCACACACGCTGTACATGCCGTAGCTGGGAGCAATCATCACGGCGTTGTCGCGGCCGGGTTCACAGAATACTCTGTAGCAGAGGTCGATGGCCTCGTCGCTGCCATTGCCCAGGAACAGCCGCTGAGGGGCAACCCCTTTGAGTGCAGCCACTTTACCCCGCACCGCCTCCTTCAGGGAGGTGGAAGGATATCGGTTTATGACGTATGCACCGCCCGCCTGGGAACCCTTATCTGAGTAGGGAGCGTCATAAGGATTCTCGTTGGCATCCAGCAAGATGCCCAGCGAGCCCTTATACTCGTCACGTGCGGTTGAGTACGGAGTAAGCGCTGCGATATTTGCCCTGACAAGTCTCTTTATATCTTTCATATATTCCCAAGACGGTACTTGACGGCAGCAGCATGGGCGTCCAAACCTTCCGCTTCTGCCATAGTTGTTATTGTCTCTCCCAGTGACTCAAGCCCTTCCCGGGTGAGTTCCTGATATGTTATAGAGTGCATGAAACTGTCCAGTCCGATTCCGCTCCAGGCACGGGAGAGGCCCATTGTCGGGAGTGTATGGTTTGTACCGGAGGCGTAGTCGCCGGCACTCTCGGGGGAGTAATTGCCAATGAATACGCTGCCGGCGGCGGTGATCCGCTCTGCTATGGTCCATGGATCGCGGGTAGAGATAATCAGGTGCTCACTAGCGTAGGCGTTTGCAAAAGCAATAGCCTGGTTGTGGTCTTCCATAACCACTATACAACTGTTTTCCAACGCCTTGGTGGCGATATCGCGACGGGGAAGCAACGCCATCTGGCGGGTGACCTCGGCCTCTACTTTAGTTGCGATGGCCTCGCTCTTGCACACCAGTATCGCCTGGCTGTCGGGACCGTGCTCTGCCTGCGAAAGCAGGTCAGAAGCCACAAAGCCCACATTGGCACTCTCGTCGGCGAGGACCATCACCTCAGAGGGTCCGGCCGGCATGTCGATAGCCACGCCGAGGGCGGTGACCATCTGCTTAGCCTTGGTGACATAGCGGTTGCCGGGGCCGAAAATCTTGCTAACCGGGGCGATGGTCTCGGTGCCGAATGCCATGGCGGCAATCGCCTGAGCCCCACCCAGGGAATAAATCTTATCCACACCGCACACAGAGGCGGCGTAGAGCACAGCCGGCGCCACTTTGCCGTCACGGCCGGCGGGGGTGCAGAGCATAATATCGCGGCATCCCGCAATCTTGGCGGGGATAGCCAGCATCAGCAAGGTAGAGAACAGCGGGGCGCTTCCGCCAGGGATGTACAACCCAACCCTCTCTATTGGAAGGCTGCGACGCACGCAACGCACCCCGGGTACAGTTTCTACCTCTACGCGGGCAGGTTTCTGCGCAGCGTGGAATGCACGGATATTGGCCGCAGCCTGCGCTATGGCAGTCTTCAGTTCATCACTGACAGACTCTGACGCTGCTGAAATCTCTTCAGAGGATACAAGAAACGGATTAACCTGCTGGCATATATCATCTTGGTTATCAGTACCAGACAATTGAGCCTCAGCCTTACAAACAATATCCATATTCCGGCCCTCTACCTCCCTGGTAATCTCTGCCAATGCGACATCGCCACCCGCGCGAACACGGTCCAGGATGGCGCGTACACGCGCCTCAATCACGCTGTCTTCTGTCTCGGCACGCTTGCAGAGTCCCTTCCAAAGTCTTTTTTCCGGATTTATTATTATCTCCATCAGTCAATTACTTTATCGAGATGTAGTACCAATATACCCTCTGCGCCAAGCGCCTTGAGCCTCTCAATCTTGTCCCAAAGCTCGTTCTCCAGCACCACGCTGTGCAGCGAGCACCACCCCTCCGCAGCCAGCGGCATCACGGTTGGAGAGCGCATCGCCGGCAGTATCTTCACAGCCTCGGACACCTTGTCGGTGGGGAGGTTCATAAGGATATATTTCTTTCCGCCACTCTCCATCACTGCGTCAAAGCGGAACAGCATCTTATCCAGAATCGCCTGTTTTTCTGCCTCCAAACCGTGGCGGGCAATCAGCACAGCCTCACTTGCAAGCACTGTCTCCACCTCTTTCAACCCGTTGGACACCAATGTCCCGCCAGACGAAACTATATCAAAGATTGCATCCGCAATACCGGCGGCGGGAGAGATCTCCACCGAACCCATAATCTTGCGGATGTCGGCCTTCACACCGTTTGCAGAGAGCCAACCGGAGAGCACATTGGGATAAGAAGTGGCTATTCGCTTCCCTTCAAAAAAACTGGGGCCTGTATATTCCTGATCCTTGGGGATAGCGAGCGACAGGCGGCATGCGCCAAAACCCATCTTGCGCACCACAACCACATCGACCCCGGTTTCTGCGACCTCGTTGAGACCGACAATACCCAAATCGGCACTGCCACTGGCCACCACGCCGGGGATATCATCGTCGCGCAGGTAGAGCACCTCCAGCGGGAAGCTGGCGGCACGCGCCAGGAACTTGCGCTTAAGTTCATCTATCTTAATTCCTGCCTCGCGCATCAGCGCCAACGAATCTTCACTCAGACGTCCTTTGGATTGAATTGCTATTCTAATCATACCTTACACATATTAAAAGACTTGCCTCAGAACAGGTCCGGGCAAGTCTCATATTACTTAAAAATTTGCACACGCCGAACCTAAATCACTTGAAAGTGATGATGATGGAGGGTATGTACAAACGAAAAAACCATCTCAAATATTGTTTCAACCGCAAAGGTATAATAGTTTTTATTTATTACAACTTGTAAGCTATAATTTTTACGGGGCCAAGCAATCCGGAGGGCTGCAGAGGGCTCTCTGCGCTCCAGGGATTAACCGTCATCCATACCTTTCGCTCCTTCTCCGGCAGGCGCATATCACCGATAATGCGGTTCTGCCAGTTGTTGACCACCTCAACCTCAACGGTGTTGATCCCCTTCTTGAGCGCATCGGTTATATTCACCCTGAAAGGAGCCGTCCATGCGCCACCCATCTCTTTGCCGTTAACCTTGACCTTGGCCATGACCATCACGGTGCCCAAATCGATATAAATATCGGAATCCGGCAGGTCTGAAAGTTCAAACTGGTTGCGGTACTGCGCCGCTCCGGAATAGTACCTGATGCTGTCATCAGCAGAAGCGGCCCAGTCAGACAGGGTATCAAAACTTATCTTGCCCTCAGGCCCGCGGCGGGAGGCGTCAAAGGTAACTGTCCATCCAGCAGAAAGTTCGCATAACTCCGTCTCGGCGGGGTAATTCTCTCTGTAGCTGCGTCCTTCCGGTTTCTGGTCACAGAACACCACAAAAGAACTCTCCAGATCACGGAGTTTCAAGAAGACGGTGGTAGTTATGCCGTTGTCCTCAAACTGAGGCAGGGAGCGGATCTCTCCGGTGAGAGGATTCCATAACTGCGGCTCGCGGCCGCTTACACGGAAGGTTGCGTTGAACTCCACGGGAACTGCTGCCTGGTTTGCAACAAAATAGATATCACCTTTATCCAGACGGCGGTGTATGAACTTAATCTGGGCACCAGGATTGTCCCTGACCATAAAATCGGGCTCTATCCCCTTCTCTTCGAACACTTTGGCTATAGATACGCCGTCGGCATATATGGTACCGTAGCCGTACTGTACTGCCTGGCGCTGGTTATTACCCCAGAGTTCGCCTGCAAGTTTCTTGACCTTAACGTCGGCATCGGGGTAATCTTTCAGACTCGGTGATTCTTCAGGGGCAGGACCCAGAACAGTGAGACCGTCAGAAACCAGCTGTTTGATCTTGGAGAGAACCTCAGGACGCATAGTCTGCTGGCGCGGCAGCACCAGAACTCCGTAATTCATACCGTCGGGGAGGGTCAGCCGTCCCTTCTTCATCCTGGCATCGCGTAAAAGTACCTCCGCATTGATATAGTCAAAGGAGTAACCATCCGGCAGCGCAGGGTCGGTGACACCCGTCATTTTGGGGGCATCCTCGCCAATGAAATATGCAGCATCTGCCACATATAGGCCCTGCTGGAGCATCAGATTGCACCGCTTGATATAGCGGCCAAAGACATCCATGTGGCTGAACCAGATATTCTTGCGGTTAAACTCATTGCCAAACCATGCATCCACGCCCGGATTCTTGTCTTCATACGGTTGCTGGATATAGAGGTGGAGCAGGGTGCTGTTGATACCCTCGGTAAAGAACCGGTCCAGACGCTGCTTCATAATGCGGGGGTAACGGCTGAATACCGGGCCACCGCTAGTGCAGCTCTCCGCCCACACCTTGCGTTTGCCGTAGATGTGCGCGCAGGACGAAGCCGCGCGGTTTTCGATGTCACCCAGCGACCCCTCGCTCCAGAATTCACCCGCCACCTCGTCGCTCTGGCCGCCGTACATCAAAAACTCTCCGGGGAAGCCCCAGTGGCCGTAGCACTCCAGCCAGGTGCTCAGTCCAACTTTGTGGCTGGCCTCGCGAAGACCTGCCACATAATCATAGGCGACCCTGTCGGCAATCAGGCGGCGCAAGTCCCAGAGGAAGCGGTCGCTGATGTCGCGGCTGGAGACAACCTTACCGCTGAGGACAGGGAGATAAGGGGTCGGATCGTAACCGTATTTCTCAACAAAACTGTCGGCCATATCGTCGGTCCAGTCCATGCCGCCCGTTTCGTAGCTGTCCTCCACAACAACCTTGAAGGTCTTGCGGTCGTCGGCGGGGATGCGGCGAAGAATCTCACCGATAAAGTTGTCAAAGTGGTATTGTATGAGCTCTTTGCTCATCTTGTCAATCTCCAGGCCCGTCCCTTCAGGCGATGCCGGGGCGTTGGTCTGGCCGGTGGTGCGCATGGCAAGGCGGGAGATTGTCCAGCGACCCTTGGACGCATCCCAGTTGAGCACATCCCCATCCATCTTGTCGGTCAGGTCAATGACTTTGGCCGGGTCGATGCAGGATGCTGCGGGTGCCTCGGGCTGCACGGGCCACATATAGGCATCCCACATAGGCAGCGGAGTCTGAAACATCTTGCCCAGTGTCTTCTCTGCGAAACGCTCCACCATCGCACGGGTGGTGAGTTCCACATTCATGATGCCTGCGCCCTGCTCCGCAAGTACCAGGCGGAATGTACTGGCTTTAGTTTCAGGGAGCGCCACAACCAGCGGTGCATAAGGGAGATAGCCCACGTTTATGCTGGGATTGCTGCGGTCTATGTCAATGTCAACAAGTTTTTGCCAGGCATCTCCCATCTTGGCCTGCAGTTCGCCTCTGGTAATTATTGCAGTGCCGGCATGAGGGGTGATTATCAACGACTTATAACTCTCGCCAGACTCACCGTCAAAGATAGTCTCACTCCGTTCTCCGTTCTGCTTCACCACTGTCGCCTTCACGCTGGAGGCTTCTATCGCAGGGTAAGTTATCACCTTGACGTCGGCCATCGCGTCGGGAGCCACTTTATCCAGAGTCACCGATATCTTGCCACCCTCGGTCTCTATAGTCTTGTCCACACTGTCCAGATAGCGCATACTCTGCTCAGGAGCGACCCAGGGTCCGCCGGACTGACTCCAGCCGGGGCAGTTGAAAATACCAATCTCTATCCCGAGTTCAGTAGCGGTCTTGAGGGCGGTATGCATCACCTCCCACCACTCAGGGGTAAATATCTTGATGTCACCCCAGGGGAGGTCAGCTGTGACGTTGCCGATAAATGCCCGGTTGATTCCCACCGACTTCATGGCCTGCAGGTCCTTGACGACACCCTCTTTGGAGATATTGTCGTTTACCCAGTACCAGTACACCGCCAGCTTCATATCATCCGGCTTCTGGAAACCTTTCTGAATAGTCTTGAAGGATTCGTTGGGACCGAATGCGGTGGGGTCCTTATACTTCGTTATTGAAGATGTGCTGTGGGAACAGCTGGAGGCGGTATTTGCCAGGGCAAGTGCGCCCACAGCTAAAGCCGCCGTTACTAAGAACGCGATATACGATTGCTTCATTGAAAATTAAAAAAAGTGTGTGATGTTCCGGCAAATTTAGGTAATACCGCGTTCCCTGAACCCGGCGCCAAAGTTGTCTTATCAACAAGTTATTAAAGGGGTGCGACTGCTATCCCAGATAGTTTAGAAGCTCCGATGGAGTATCTATAAGCGTCTTGGCACCTGCGGCTTCGAGCGCGGCACGGCGGCGGAAACCCCAGGTCTTTATAATACTGGGGCGCTGCCCCAAACCCCGCCGCTTCGGGCTGGCTATTCTGCGAATCCTCCCACACGCCCTACGCTATCGCCTGCTGGCGATTATTATCATATGAAAGATAGTAGCTCTTTTGGATTGTCTATCAGCGTCTTGGCGCCTGCGGCCTCAAGGACGGCGCGACGGCGGAAACCCCAGGTGCATAGAACATAATCCAGACCGGAGCGCTCGGCAGACTGGATATCTACTTCACAATCACCGATGTATAATATCTGGTCCCTGGCCAAACCCGCCGCTCCGCTGTTGCGGATGGCGTCGGAAATGATGCCGGGCTCGGGCTTGAGAGGGCCACCCGGTTTCTGCCCCTCCACCGCGGCCCAGCGGATATCGGGATAAAAATGAGGCACAAGGAACTTTGCGCCGTCATCAAACTTGTTAGATGCCACCGCCAGGGTTATGCCGCGACGCTGCAACTCTTCCAGCAGTTCCGGCATCCCTTCGTAGGGCCTGGTCTCGCGAGCCAGGTTTGCCCGATAATACTTCAGATATACATCCCTGGCAGAATCAACAAAGTTTTCGTCTGCGGCCTTCTCTGCAGGGAGGGCACGCTTTATCAGCATGCGGCTACCATCGCCCACAAAACGTTCGTAATCAGAAAGTTCCCAAGTCGGCAAGTCAAAGTATGCCAGCATTTCGTTGCAGGCACTGCCAATCCCGCCTATGGTGTTGAGCAGTGTGCCGTCCAGATCGAATATCAGAAGTCGTTTCATAAGTGGCGGTAAAAATAGTAATTTTACAGCGATGAATCCCAAAACTCTTATTTCGCTGAATGGGGCGGTTATCTCCAACCCGCTGCGCAGACTGGCAGCCCCGGTCAATTTTGAGCTGCGCGAGGGGGAACACATCGCTATTGTCGGGCCAAACGGCAGCGGCAAGAGCACTCTGCTGGAGATGATCCGCGGGGGTTTTTACCTGCGGGAAGGGACACTGCGCCACAATCTTGACGACGAATCGTACCGCGCCATCCGAACCGTGGAATTTGACAACGCCTACTCCACCAGTGAAACACAATATTACTATCAGCAGCGCTGGCAGGCATTTGAACGGGAAGCGGCTCCGCTTGCAGGAGAGCTTCTGGGCAAAGGGGAAGAGAACCGTCAATTGTTCGACATCCTTGACATATGGCCGCTGCTGGGCAAAGAGATCATAACCCTGTCCAGCGGTGAATTAAGGCGTTTCTCCATTGCAAGAGCCCTGCTCAAACGGCCTCAGGTGCTGGTGATGGAGAGCCCCTTCATCGGCCTCGATCCGCCCACCCGGAAAATACTCTGCGACCTGATGAGCCAGCTGGCTTCATCCCTGGGCATCAGTTTTATTATGGCTCTCACCTCTGCAGACCAGATTCCGCCGGTGGTTACGCACGTTTACTTCATCGACAACGGAATCGTTTCTGAGAAAATTCATGTAGTAGAAGCTTGCCATGCTCCGGACGATTCTGCCCTGCAACCCGAGAATCACGGCGGCCAACATTGTCCTTCAAATGACCTTATGGGACATATCGACAGCCGCCGCGATTTTCGGGTTGGGTACGAAATCGACTCAGAATCCATAATACTACCTCACTTACGTGAATCACAGCGTTTCAACAAGGTCGTGGAGATGCGGAACATAAACATCAGTTACGGGGAACGGCAGCTTTTCAAAGACCTCAACTGGACGGTATGCAGCGGCGAGAAATGGAACGTGACCGGACCCAACGGCAGCGGCAAAAGCACCCTGCTCAGCCTGGTGAATGCCGATAACCCGCGCGCCTACTCGCTGGACATCACCCTCTTTGACCGGCGCCGCGGCACCGGAGAGAGCATCTGGGACATCAAACGGCACATCGGCTTCCTCTCGAGCGAGATGCACAGCAGTTTCATCACCTCAGAGACGGTCATGGATATAGTCCGCAGCGGTTTGGTCCATTCTGGTGACGGGCACATGCCTCGCATGAAGGTCTTGCTCCCTGACGCTCAGTCGGTCCCCTCCTTCGCTAACGCCGGTCGCACATCCCTTCATGGCCTCGGCTGTAATATGCCCGTTACTGACAACGACCAATACATAATGTACTGGCTGGAGCTCTTTGGGGCGGAAAATCTGGCTCACCGCAACTACAACACCCTCTCGAGCGGCGAACAACGCTACATACTGCTGATACGCGCCTTTGTGAAGGACCCTGACCTCCTCATACTGGACGAACCCTTCCAGGGACTTGACCCAGAAAGGCGCCACCGCGCCGCTGCCGTGGTAGAGGCCTTCTGCGCACGCAGCAACAAAACGCTGGTATTTGTCACCCACTACATCGAGGAGATACCCGGCATCGTGACAAATACGCTCCAGTTGTAGCGCGAAACCTCACGAAACAATTCATTGAAATTTTCGTTCTAAAATTCGAAATGGGTTATTACATTTGTGAAAATATTATCCAACAATGAATAAGAAAGTACTCGTTACAGGTGGTTGCGGCTTCATAGGTTCGCACACCTGCGTAGAACTGGCCGAGGCCGGCTACGAACCGATTATTGTGGATAACCTCAACAATTCCGAGCGCTCTGTGGTGGATGGCATCAGCGCCATCATAGGACGTCCAGTAAAGTTTATTGAGGCTGACTGCTGCGACACGGAGGCTATGGAGAAGGTCTTCACAGAGAACGATTTCAGCTCCATAATCCACTTTGCTGCATACAAATCGGTAAACGAGAGCCGCACCAAGCCTCTGGAATATTTCAAGAATAACCTGGGCTCGCTGCTCAATCTGCTCACCCTGATGCGCGAACACAACGTGCCTAACATAGTGTTCAGCTCATCCTGTACAGTTTATGGCCAGGCCGACGTGCTGCCGGTAACTGAAAAGACCCCCCGCAAGGAGGCAACGACCACTTACGGACTCACAAAGCAGATGTGCGAGGATATCTTGAAGAATACCACTGCGGCGTATTCCTTCCTCAACGCTATAGCTTTGCGCTATTTCAACCCCATCGGGGCACACCCCAGCGCACTTATCGGCGAATTGCCCCGCGGCGTTCCCAATAACCTTATCCCCTTTATTACTCAGACCGCTGCCGGCATCCGCGAGTGCCTGAGCGTTTTTGGTAGCGATTACAACACCCCCGACGGCAGCTGCATCCGCGATTATATCGACGTTACCGATCTGGCAAAGGCTCACGTCTGCGCCGTGGACCGCATGATAGAGGGGAAGAGCAAAGCCAACTTCGAAGTGTTCAACGTCGGCACCGGTGTCGGCCGCTCAACTCTGGAGATAGTCAAGGCGTTTGAACGGGTAAACAACCTGAAGCTCAATTACAAGGTTGTCGGCCGCCGCGAAGGGGACATAGAAGCCGTATGGGCCGATCCCTCATATGCCAACACAGAGCTCGGCTGGAAGGCTGTCCGTCCGCTCGACGACACCCTCAAGAGCGCATGGGAATGGCAGCAGAACCTCGCCAAGAAGTAGTAAACACTCGTTTCTATAGAAAAGACCTTCGCAGGCCACACTAATAGTGAGGGTCGTGTCTGGTTGTCTACGCATAGGGAGCTATTGGTGTTGCATTCCCTCGAAAGATAAAAAGCAATCATCCGGTGCGCGCGTTGTAATATAATCGTCTGCATCATAGCCATAAAATCGATTATCATTTGCATTATATTCGATTACATAAAAACTATCACCCTCGATAATCCAGAAAGGCGTTTTGGTGGTATCTCCAATATTCTCTATTTGAAAACAATAATCAAATGAGTGTGTTTGCAAATAAGAGATAAGCGCGCACCAGTACTGTGAAGAAACCCAAGAATTAACGGGAGCAACTATAAACTTCTTGCGTAGCTTGCCATAGTGCCTGTTTTTCTTAATGCACCCATACATCATATTCCCTGTGGGGTCCATATATAAGGAACCATTATTCAAGTCTATGGCGTAAACGCAGGCCAGAATAATTGGGGTACTGAAAAAACCATAAAAAGATTCTCTTTTTTGTGATATGGTGGCTTTATCCCAATTAGAGAAGTCTCTATCCGCCAGATTCATTATGCTTGGTATGTAAGTCAGCGAATCATAAGGGTGGAGATATGAACACTTTGCATATGCATCTTTAAAACCGGCAACAAAACTATCTTTGTTTTGGGCTATTGCAAAGATAGACATGAAAGATAAACACAGACTAAAAATGAGCCGTTTCATTAATAAAAGAAGTCGCCGTTTATACAGAGATAGAAATCCGAAACGAAAGGTTAGATTCAAAGAGGACAACTACTATAGAACGGTGGCCAATAATAATCTTGTGTAAATTGATGTTTTAAATAATCCACAGCGTTATCATAATACAGTAACGTATTGTAAATTCGCTCAATAACTACGATTTTATCTCCACAAATAAAAAACCAACTTGGAGTTCCCCATAATCTAAAGATATAATCTGGCTGTATCTCTTCAATCTCCTGCAATAATAAACAATATGCCCTGCCATATACTGTAGTACTATCAAGAAGATTATACGATGGCTTCTTTATGAAGCCTATATTTTGATAATAGTGTTTAGATTCATCAGGTGTTATAATAATATAATCACCAATAATCATATGACGTACGTCTATCACATCCCAAGTTGCAAGATCTCGGTTATTCGCTGGATTTATGTAATCCCATTTTACCGTTTCCTTTATAAAGATACTCGGTATTATTATCAAATCATGACTACCGCTTTTGTTAATGTATCGCCTCTCTAACGTTTTTTCCATCTTTTTATGATACTTTGTGTAAGAACGCAAATACTCCGCGATAAACAGAGAATCTGATTGAGCAAAAACATTAATACATAATAAAGAAAACAATATAATCAATAAGCTCTTCATTTACTAATACTTAATAATACCAAGACAGTCAAGATTAAGATAATATTTGTATCCAACCAGAGGATCGTGAACATAAACAGAAAAAAGATGATAAGTATTGCCAATGCCGCCTCCAAACATTCTTAGTTTAAAGCCTATGGTTATGCCGCGAATATTAACTGCGTGATTGTTAATTGTTGAAAGAATCTCTGCATTATGAACTAAGCTATACCCAACGCTCTTCCATTGGTTGCCATAAACATAGTGCATTTCACCGGAGGTACCACATACTTTGTTGTATATCATAATGGGATCAGCACCATCAACATTCCCTGCAGCTCGGATAAAATCATCTGGGGAATGATTGAAGTGTCCTTGATCTGCATATGCATCCGCATAGCCATAGCAATGCTTTGTCTTTACTTTTTGAAGACACTCTATTTTTTCTGAAGTTGCATAATACTCTTCCTGAAAATGATTTGGGTAAAGGGCATTATCTGATGTATCTGTATAGTACCTACGCCATGGATCAGCGCCATGTTCTTTTGCATACTGAAAACCCTTAATACCACCAGAGATGGCTCCTGACAGACCTCCCCACAATGCACCACTTATAACGGCTGAGTTCAATCCATAATCCAAATCATTGTGAGAAATCAAGTTATTACCGACGGTTGTAAGCGCATTGGAAGACACTCCCGCTACAACCCCAGCACCGGCGCCTACAAGCACACCAGCCCAAACTCCGGCGGCTTGCGTCAATTCTGCTGCACCTACCGCTCCCGCTGAAGATAGCGCCCCAACGCCGGCTCCAACAGCAAAGAAGTCCAATCCTGTCCAGAAACCATTTTGTTTGATTATACTCCAATTTGCTATGACATTTCCAACACCCCCAATAGCAGCACCAATAATGTAGTTCCAAAAATCCCCACTTTCATCCGTATACTTCAGCGGATTGTTGAGGCAATATGCATATCGGTTGAGGTTTAAAGGGAGGTCGGGAGCCTGGATATACGGGTCAGGGGAAAGGAACCGCCCGAGGATAGAATCGTAGAGACGGGCGTTCATGTTGACTAGACTGAAGCTGTCAAGGTACTCATGACCGCACCATCCACGCCACAGATAGGAGGACGGCGTGCCGCTGCCCCAGGCTCCGTATGTTTTCTTCTCTAATGATGTCCCGCTGGA
>JAFXNQ010000024.1 GCA_017529425.1 Bacteroidales bacterium
TCATTGGCCCGCAGCCAGGACTACACGCTGGAGTTCTACAATCTCTGCGGTGGAGTCAAGTTTTCAGTGGCCGAGGCCGGAATAAAGTACGTAACCTTCAGCGGTAATAATAATGAGCCTTTGGCTGGAAAGGTAGATGTAATCTTTAATGAAGATGGTAAACCAGTTGTGCAGACCGTGGTGGACGGGAAAACAGAACTCCGTCTGGACGCTCCCGATGGAGGGACGTTCGAACCAGGCGAGTGGTATTACATAGTATCGCTACCCGCGACCCTCTCTGCAGGTTATACCATGACCTTCTATAAAGACGAGAAGTATGCCGAGCGCGTCACTGACTCCTCCATATCCATTAAACGTGCCGTATGGGGATGCCTGGCCGATGCTGACGACGTCCCTGTCACTATTCCTTCTGCGGTTGACCTCGGTCTCCCGTCCGGCCTCAAGTGGGCATCATACAATGTTGGAGCATCCGCCCCCGAGGAGTACGGTGATTACTTCGCCTGGGGCGAGACAGAGCCGAATTATACAAGTCAGAACCCAGTAACATGGAAAGACGGCACGACAGGATTCGACTGGGTGTCTTATAAGTTCCGCACCAGCGGCAATTCATGGGATACTGTAAGATTCTCCAAGTACAATACATCCAGTTCTTGTGGACCAATTGACAATAAAACCATCCTCGACCTGGAAGATGACGCTGCGTATATCAATTGGGGAGACAGCTGGAGAATACCAACTGACGATGAGTGGATAGAGTTAAGAACAGAATGTACCCGGACTTGGACTACTCAGAACGGAGTCAGTGGATATCTTTTCACTGGTCCTAACAATAATAGTATATTCCTGCCCGCTACAGGTTCATGGGAAGGTGACAGCATATACGGTAATGGCTCTGACGGTTACTATTGGTCTTCTTCCCTCGTTGTAAAAGGTCCGTACTCCGCATGGCGCTTCAATTTCAACGATGTCGACTTTGTTCGCGTGTGCACCCATGAACGATTCTATGGGTCCGCTGTCCGTCCTGTCTCAGATGAGGGAGTCTGTGTCTCAGTGACAGGAGTTTCTATTAATGAGGGTAATATAGACCTTTTTGAGGGTGCAACAGCATCTTTGATTGCTACTGTAACACCTACAAATGCAACACAGCGCAATGTGATTTGGTCGTCCAGCAATACATCTGTCGCAACCGTTGATTATACAGGTAAGGTTACTGCCGTAGCTGTAGGAACAGCTGTCATCACGGCAACTACTTATGATGGCGGATATACGGCAGTAAGCATGGTTTCGGTCAAAGAACCTACTGGTGGCACCATTGACCTAAGTGTAAACGGTACTGCAAACTGCTATGTTGTACCCAATTCTGGCGAATTCAGTTTTGACGCATCTGTTATGGGTAATGGTTCCGAAGGATATATCTGGGATGGCACCCAAGGGCAGGATATGAACCTGTGGCCGTACCAACAGGAGGATGTCTATTTCGAGACAGGTGATGTACTGCCGAGTAAGGCATTCGTCATCTGGGACGACAACGGCGTAATTACCGACGTTGTGTACAATGCCACGACAAAGAGAATTTCATTTACCGCTACGGGCAACAAGGGTAACGCCCTGATTGGTCTGTTTGATGAGAATTCTACAGAAACCGGCGCCAAGGCCAGCACAGATGACGCTTTATGGAGCTGGCATATCTGGTGCACCGACACCCCTCAGATATTTATAATGTACGATGACAATGAATATGGATATGAAATAGTCGACCGTAACCTTGGTGCAATAAGCGCTGACTCAAACGCTGCTAATATAGAAGATACCTATGGCTTCTTCTATCAGTTTGGCCGTAAGGATCCCATCAGGGGATATGACGGAATAGCTGGAGACCAGAAACCGGCGATGACCGACCTTAAATATTCTGTGAATCATCCGACTTATTTCTTCAAGCTCAATACAACGACTGCAGAATGGTTCAACGAAGGAAGTTCGTCGCTACAAACCGTGTGTGCAGACCTTTGGGGCAATCCTGCTTGGAAGAATGCTACCACTACGAATCCCCATCCTTACCAGGCGCAGCCTGAAGAACTCAAGAAGACTATCTACGACCCATGCCCTCCCGGATATATGGTTCCGCCCGAGACAATATGGACAGGTGTGGATCCTGAAACTGTAACCCTTGTAGAAAACGGTGTGATTGTGCCTACCTACATTGAGATTAATGGTATGAGTAAGCCTAACCCATCCGGTAGCTTCTATCCGTTCGCAGGCTATATATCTGATGTGAACTCTTGGGAAGATAACACGGGTTATTTCGGGTACAATGGATGCACAATTACCGGACGTGAATCCAGGGCCGCGAGGGTGTACAGTTCTTATACAGGTCTCCAATCCCCGTGGGCTCAGGAACAAGCACAAAACCATTACGGCGGATGCAGCCTCAGTGTACATTTTAATGATGGAGACACTGAGTACCTCAAAGTTGAGCCTATGTACCAGAGTAATCGCCAGAATGGATATAATGTCCGTTGTATGAGGGGGTTAATCGTGCCCGTTATACCAGACTTTGATGTTCAACTGTAGCTACTCATCAACGCGATTAACAACGTTTGCTACGTTAAGAAGTTCAATAACGATTGACAAAATGAATATTGTAGCGGGGAGAGATCCCCGCTACTTTTGATAAAAGCCTTACTCCGGGAATCAAGTGTTGACAGGATGTTTACTTGCCAAAGAAAGGCAAAGTGTTTTTGCACTCCCTTTTGGTTGGCGTGAGCGCGGGAATGCCTTTTGTAAAGAGTTTTGTTACAGTGGTATACGCAAGTGGCATCTGCTTTAACCCCGCCCGCAGACGGGTTAGAGCGAGCTGTGTTTGCACAGATGCCTCTGTCTCAGCCAGTTGATAAATTTCCACTCGCTCTCAGGTTGCGCGGGTGTTCTTTTGGCGTTTTATTATATTTGCATATCTCTTGAACGGGATATACGGCGAATGCTGGAGACGCATTAACTACCCTGCACCAGGGGGCCCAAAAATTTAGATAGTGTCATCCATGACACTGCCGCAACAGCCGATCCCGACTCTTGTAATGGGAAAATATGGTTGCAACAATCCGTGCAAGTGCTGCGCGGAGCGGTTGAACACACCTTTTAATCATTACAAGATATGGAAAACACTATTTCACAAAACCGCCCCGGAGGAGAGATCATCCTCTATCAGACTGCCGACGGCAAGTCAAAGATCGATGTCAAACTTGAGAATGAGACTGTGTGGCTCACGCAGGATCAACTTGTGCAGTTATTTGACAGAGATAAATCCGTTATTTCAAGACACATCAAGAACATCTTCGAAGAAGGTGAACTCGACCCAGAAGTGGTTGTTGCAAAAAATGCAACCACCACTCCCCATGGCGCTCTAGCTGGTAAATGGCAAACTCACAATGTCGTTTATTACAACCTTGACGTCATCATCTCCGTAGGTTACCGCGTCAAATCCCAGCGGGGCACCCAGTTCCGCATCTGGGCTAATTCTGTCCTCAAGGAGTATCTGATCAAAGGGTACGCCGTCAAGAATGATTTGGCCCAACAGAAATACGAAGACCTCAAATCTTTGGTGGATGTTATGGGTCGCACTATGGGGTATCTGGATACACCTGCTGACGACCAGATCAAATCCATCTTCGATGTTGTCAAGGACTACACCTATGCGCTGGATACTCTCGATAATTATGATTACCAGCGACTACCCGTCAAGGCCACCACAAAAGAAACATTCCACGCAACCTACGATAATGCAATGGATGTAATACGCAGTCTTAAGGATAAGTTTGGATGCAGTGATTTGTTCGGCCACGAAAAGGATGAATCCTTTAAAAGCTCCATTGGTCAGATATACCAGACTTGGGACGGTAATGACCTATATCCATCAGTAGAAGAAAAAGCCGCAATGCTACTATATCTGGTGGTCAAGAACCACTCCTTCTCAGATGGTAACAAGCGCATCGCCGCAACTCTATTCTTGTGGTTTATGGATAATAACAACATACTTTATTCATCTGACGGTCATAAGCGTATTGCAGATAACGCTTTGGTGGCATTGACGCTGATGATTGCAGAGAGCAAGATGGAAGAGATGGATGTGATGGTCAAAGTCGTAGTGAACCTTATAAATGGAGATAACAAGTAGAGAAAGAAGAAGATGACACGTATAGAAAACGAGCATTATCCGATAAGCAAGCCTACATGACAGAGGTGCATTGCTTATCTCACCTTGAAGATGTACGTGATGGTACCTTCCTGGGCCTCCGGGGCGGTGCGGGATACATTGAAAAGGGCGCCGAGGGCGGCCTTGCGGGCGCTTTCGCGTAAGTGTTTGTCGGAGATTGTTGTGCCGGGGGCGCCGGCCACGGCAGAAATGACCTTGCCCTCCTGGTTAACCAGGATCTTTACGACGATTCTGCCGCCGTCACCAGATTCAAATACCGGCAAGGGGAGTGATCCCACAACGGAGCGTCCTTCCAGTTTGGCGGAGGGTTCGCTTTCCGGATTGCCGACTTTGGTGTTGCCCT
Source organism: Bacteroidales bacterium (assembly GCA_017529425.1). GTDB lineage: Bacteria > Bacteroidota > Bacteroidia > Bacteroidales > UBA932 > Equibacterium. The sequence goes on from JAFXNQ010000024.1 coordinate 4,554, forward strand.
GGGAGTGGCCAGCAGTGAGCTTTTCTGAAATCTTCTCTGCCACCTGCTGTGCCAGGGTGTCTTTGTCTGTGTTCTGGGCAGAACTGAACAGGGCCCGCCTGTTGATCTCTTTCTCGCGCGGCGGCTCCGGAACCTCTACGTCGCCTTTATCTCCAACGGTACTCTCCTGACTCAGGTTTGGACGTTTGGCAACTGTCCGGGCCTCTGACTTCTGTACGAGTTTTACGGGCTGCTTTGGCTGGGGTACCTCGGTGCGGGGCTCTTTGCCGGCCTTCACCTCTATCTTCTGTGGCTCCAGCTTTGGCAGCTCTTCCGGCTCCATGTCTATCAGGATCTCAGTGTCGCGGGGTTTGACCGTCGGGGAGATGGTCATGAATGAGCAGAATATGAACAGGAACAAGGAGAAGCCTATCGCAGACATTGTCCCGATAAACTTTGCTCTTGATTCATATCCGTAGTACATTGCTCACTAAGTATATGGCGTTATTCTGGCGATGTGGCCATAATCACCTTATAGTGATTGTGCTTGGCGATGTTCATTACGGCAACTACCTCTTTGATGGGGACGGTCTCGTCGGCATAAATGCTGAAGGTCGGGTCGTCCTCACCGTCGAGCACCTCACGCAATTCACCCTCAATCTCTTCAAATTTGACGGGGGTAGCGTCACCGTTGATATGATAGGTGCAACGGTTCTGCTGGGGGTAGTGCTTGATGGATACGGTAGCCATCGGCTTTGCCGACACCTGCCCGGTGCTCTTGGGGAGCAGGAGCTTGAGGGCGTTGGGGTTGATGAGGGTGGATGTCACCAGAAAGAATATCAGCAGCAGGAACACGATGTCTGTCATTGAGGACATCGAGAAGCTGGAATCTATCTTGCAGGATCTCTTGAGTGCCATTGCCGTGCGGTATTATTCAACGTCGAGATCCATGGAACCCGAGGTGTGGGAAGAAGAGATGCTGCCGCTCTCGAGGGCATCCATGAACTCTATGGTACTGTTCTCCATCTTGTATACTACGTCCGATACGCGGCTGGTGAGGTAGTTATAGCAGAAGTATGCTATGATACCCACAATAAGACCGCCCACAGTGGTAATCATCGCGGTATAAATACCGCCTGAAAGGAGGGTGATATCGATATTGTTCCCCGCCCTGGACATATTGAAGAAGGCTTGCACCATACCCATTACGGTACCGAGGAAACCGATCATCGGGGCGCCGCCGGCGATGGAGGCCAGTACAGGGAGTCCTTTCTCCAGGCGTGCGACCTCAAGGTTGCCGACATTCTCTACTGCTGCCTGTATGTCGTGCAAAGGGCGTCCCATACGTTCGATACCCTTCTCAAGCATTCGTGCGATAGGGGTGTCACTCTTTTTACAGAGGGCCAGGGCGCTCTTCTTCTTGCCGTCCTGCAGGTAGTCAGTGATGTCTTTTGTAAAGTTCTTGTCCACTTTAGAGGCGTGGTTGATAGCATAGAGTCTCTCTGCAAACACGTATATCGCAACTATAGAGAGGATTGCAAGTACAATCATCAGCCAGCCGCCTTTGCTGGCCATGCCAAGGAGAGAGAACGATGCATCCTCTGCAACTTCGTTTACGGTTGTCGCAATTTCATCTGCAGAGGTTTGAAGGAATGTGGTCAGTAACATTGTTTTGATATTTAATATTTTTATTCGTTTTCGAAATTAGTGCCAAAAGCGGTCGCAAAATAACACAAAAAGGTCATAATGGCAAAAGCGGGTAGGGATAAGTTACCTCCCGCAGCATCAGCGGTTCTCCCGGAACCGACTGTCCGGCGGCGCTGCGGTCCCCCTTTTCCAGCAGTGCAGGGATATCTTCTGGCGGCAGTTTTCCCCGTCCTACATCCAGCAGCGTGCCCACTATGGCCCGCACCATGTTGCGCAGGAAACGGTCGGCAGTAATGTCAAACTGCAGGTGGGTGGCGTCTATGGCAGTCCATTGAGCATGGGTTACATTGCAGATGGAGGTTTTGTTGTCGGCTCCGGTCTTTTCAAAGCTGGAAAAGTCGCGCTGGCCGGTAAGAAGGGCCGCCGCCCGGTTCATGGCGCCGAGGTCCAGGTTAAACCTGCAGTAGAAGGAGTGCCATGCGAAGGGGTCCCTGCAGGTGTGTACTTTGTACCGGTAACTGCGGCTGGTGGCGTCAAAGCGGGCATGTGCCTCGGGGGCAACGCCGGCTATGAAGTTTGCCACTATGTCAGAAGGGAGGATGGCATTTATTTTGTACAATAGGTGCGCTGGTTCTTTGATTTCTTCGGGATGGTCAAAATGGGCAAAATAGCCGCTGGCACTTACTCCCGCATCGGTACGCCCCGCGCCTGTGAGGGCGGTGGGATGGCCCAGTGCCTTGGACATGGCGTCCTCCAGTATCTCCTGCACTGTGGTAGCGTTTAGCTGCCGCTGCCATCCGCTGTAGCGTTCCCCGTTGTATGACACCGAGACAAAGAATCGCATTGGGAAAATATTGCTATTTTTGTGAGATAGATAACAAGCAAATTTACAAAACATTTTGATATGGACAGTGAAAACATCAAAGAACTGAATGAACGTCTGCAGCGTGAAAGTGCGTTCGTAGATCTGGTGCAGATGGAGATGGGCAAGGTCATCGTGGGGCAGAAACCTCTTATAGAGAATCTGCTCATCGGTTTGCTGGCAAACGGACACATCCTTCTGGAGGGTGTTCCCGGTTTGGCAAAGACGTTGGCCATCAATACGTTGGCTTCTACTATGGATGCCAGGTTCAGCCGTATCCAGTTCACCCCAGACCTGCTCCCCGCCGATGTTACCGGCACCCTGATTTACAGCCAGAAGAGCGAGCAGTTCCAGATTAAGAAAGGTCCCATCTTTGCCAACTTCATCCTGGCGGATGAGATAAACCGTTCTCCGGCAAAGGTGCAGAGTGCGCTGCTGGAGGCGATGCAGGAGCGCCAGGTCACAATCGGTGACGAGAGTTTCCGCCTCCCTGAACCTTTCCTGGTAATGGCAACCCAGAACCCTATTGAGCAGGAGGGTACCTATCCGCTGCCCGAGGCTCAGGTGGACCGTTTCATGCTGAAGGTTGTGGTCAAGTATCCTAAGAAAGAGGAGGAGAAGCAGATCATCCGCATGAATAACACCGGCGAAGGCCTGCCTAAACCCAACGTTGTAATAAAGCCCGAGGATATCGTGCGTGCCCGCAAGGTGGTCCGTGAAGTCTATATGGACGAGAAGATAGAGAAGTACATCGTGGATATAGTGTTCGCAACCCGTGACCCTGAGGAATACGGTCTGGGCAAGTTCAAGAATATGATTGCATTCGGCGGCAGTCCGCGTGCCAGCATCTCGCTCTCCGCAGCGGCCAAAGCATACGCATTCATACGCCGTCGCGGATATGTGATTCCGGAGGACGTCCGTGCCGTCTGCTACGAGGTACTCCGCCACCGTATCGGCCTGACATACGAGGCCGAAGCTGATAACATCACATCAGAGAACATTATTGCAGATATATTGAATACTATAGAGGTACCATAGTAAACAAGAATCGTAACTGTGTTTGTGGAAGGTCCCTTACATGAATTGTTAGAGCCCGAAGGGCGTAGGGTAAGTCCCTTCCCCGAGGGAAGGGATTTAGGGATGGGGTTACGTTATATTGTGCGGTGGGCATTGTATTAAAGTGATGCTTCCCGCCAAAGAATGAGGTTAGATGGATAGTAACGAACTATTAAGCAAAGTAAGGAAGATAGAGATACGTACTAGATCGCTCTCGCATCAGATGTTTGCGGGAGAGTATCACAGTGCGTTCAAGGGGCGCGGCATGACCTTCTCAGAGGTGCGCGAATACCAGTATGGCGACGACGTCCGCAATATGGACTGGAACGTCACCGCCCGCCTTCGTGCACCCTACGTTAAGGTGTTTGAAGAGGAGCGCGAACTCACTCTGATGCTGCTGGTTGATGTAAGCGGATCGCGAGCTTTCGGCACCACCGTCCGCAGCAAGCAGGACCTTGCCACCGAAATAGCCGCCGTGCTGTCGTTCTCCGCATCCATCAACAACGATAAGGTGGGGGCGATTCTTTTCAGTGACAAGGTTGAAAAGTTCATCCCGCCCAAGAAAGGGCGCAGCCACCTGCTGCACATCATCCGCGAACTGGTGGAGTTCACCCCGGAAGATCAGGGAACCGATATCAGCGAGGCACTTCGCTACCTGACCAACGCCCTCAAGAAGCGTTGTACGGCTTTTCTCCTCTCCGACATGATGGATACCGACGCCCAGGGGCATCCCCGGTACGAGGATGCGCTCAAGATTGCTGCAAACCGGCACGACCTCTCCGTGATAAATGTCTACGACAAACGTGAGAAGGAGATCCCTAACCTCGGCCTTGTGCTGGTGAGGGATTCTGAAACCGGAGCTACTGAATGGGTCGATACCTCTTCAAGGGCGATGCGGAAGGCCTATGAGAGGCGTTCGCACCAGGCCGACGAAGAGTACCGTCAGCTCCTGAACAAATATCGTATTGACAATGTGAGCATAGCCACCGACCAGGATTATGTCCGGGGCTTGATAGGCTTTTTCAAAAACAGGGGGTTGAAATGAGAAGATTATTGTCTTGCTTAGCTGTGCTGCTGGCTTCTGCCGTGCTCATGAGCGGACAGGAGAATGCTCCTGCCACCCGCCTCTCCCGCGATACCATCCTTATAGGTGACCAGTTGGAGTGGATTATTCCGCTGCAGATGGAACCCGGAGAGAAGTATTTCCTGGAGGATATCGCAGATCCGCCGGCACCGGGCGTGGAGATTATCAAGCCGCTGGCCATAGATACCGTAGCTTCCAGCCGCAAGAAGATCGAGATAGAGGGGAAGGTGATTCTCACCAGCTTTGATTCTGGCAGTTATTATCTCCCGCCGCTGATTGCAATGATTGAGCGCAAGAGCGGCAAGGTGGATACTCTTTACATGGAGGGACCGACGCTGGAGGTTACCACAGTCCCGATTGATACGGCAACCTATGTCATCAAGGATATCAAAGGCCAGATCAAATATCCGCTCAAGTTCAAGGAGGTGATTCCCTGGGTGTTGCTGGCGTTGCTGGTTGCGGCTATGATTTATGCCATAGTCCGCTGGATAAGTATGCGCCGTGCCAACCGGACTTTCATGGGTAAGCCCATAGTAAAGGATCCGCCCCACATCGTGGCGCTGCGCACCCTGGATAAGATCCGCAAACGGAAGTTATGGCAGAACGACAAGCAGAAGCAGTTTTACACCGAGGTTACCGATGCGCTGCGCGTTTATATCGCAGACCGCTACGATATCGTGGCCATGGAACGCCCTTCGCGCGAGATGCTTGCCGATTTGAAGCAGCAGGATATGGATCCGAAGCTGTACGAGAATATGGAGGAGCTCTTCACACGGGCCGATCTGGTGAAATTTGCCAAGTATCAGGCTTCTGCAGAGGAGAACGAGGAGGTCATTCCCGATGCCGTACGCTTTGTGAATGCAACTTATATGACCCAGTTGGACGAAGAGAAGAAAGAGGAGGACTGATATGTTTTTTGAATATCCCAAACTGCTTTGGCTGGAGCTGCTGCTGATACCTTTGGCTGCCCTGTACGTTTACAGGGAACTCAAGGGACGTGCTCCTGCACTGCAGGTAAGCAATCTGAAGCGATGGAGCTATAAGCCCTCCTGGCTGATGCGCGCGCTGCGCCATTTGCCGTTTGTGCTTCGTATGGGGGCGCTTGCACTGCTGATAGTGGCTATCGCCCGCCCGCGCGACTCAAAGAACTTTGAGAAGGTTGATACAGAGGGTATCGACATCGTGCTCGATATGGACGTCTCCACCTCTATGCTGGCGCGCGATTTCAAGCCCGACCGCATAGGTGCCGCCAAGGATATCGCCATAGAGTTTATCGCATCCCGCCCCACCGACCGTATCGGTATTGTCGTGTTTGCGGGTGAAAGCTATACCCAGTGCCCCGTCACCACCGACCGCATCACCCTCATCAATATGATGAAGGAGGTGCAGACCGGCCTGATTGAAGACGGAACAGCCATCGGCAACGGCCTTGCCACCGCTGTGGCCAGGCTGAAGGATTCCGACGCCAAGAGCCGGGTGATAATACTGCTTACCGACGGTGTGAACAACCGCGGCGAGATTGCCCCGGAGACAGCGGCCGAGATTGCCAAGACATACGGCATCCGCGTCTATACCATCGGCGTGGGCGCCAAAGGTGAGGCACCTTATCCCGTCCAGACCCCGTGGGGCATACAGGTGCAGAATATGAAGGTGGAGATAGACGAGTCCCTGCTGGAAAAGATTGCAGAGACCACCGGCGGCAAGTATTTCCGCGCTACGGACAATACCAAGCTGATGGAGATCTACGGCGAGATAAACAAGATGGAGAAGAACCGTACCACCGTGGACAGTTTCCCCGTCTATTCAGAGCGGTTTATGACCTTCGCCTTGTGGGCGCTGTTTCTGCTGCTTTTGGAATTGCTGTTTAAGTTTGTGATTATTAAGAAGTTGCCATAAGATGTTGCACATTGCTCAAGCTGAATATCTGTTGCTTTTGCTGCTGATACCCCTCTTTTTCCTGGGGTACTGGTGGTATCGCAAGGGTCAGAAGGCCCGCGCTGCAAGGCTGGGCGATCCTGAACTGGTGTCAAAACTGATGCCCGGGGTATCTACTGCCAAAGGGTGGCTGAAGGTGACTTTCTTCTCGCTGGCCTTCCTCTTCTTTGTGCTGGGTCTGGCACGGCCGCAGCTGGGGGCCCGCCTGCAGGAGCGCGAGACCAACGGTGTGGAGATAATGATTGCGCTGGACGTATCCAACTCGATGCTGGCGCAGGACTATTCGCCCAACCGTCTGGAAAGAGCCAAGCTGGCAATCTCCCGCCTGGTGGACAAACTGGCCGGTGACCGTATCGGTCTGGTAATCTTTGCGGGTGAGAGTTTTGTCCAGCTCCCGATAACTACCGATTATGTCTCTGCGAAGGCCTTTCTGAACAGTATTGAACCGGGCTCCATACCTATTCAGGGTACCGCTACTGCCGACGCCCTTATGACCGCCGCCCGCAGTTTCAGCACCCAGAGCGAGAAGAGCCGTGCAATAATCCTTATCTCCGATGGTGAAGACCATGAGGGTAATGTGCTTGAAACGGCGGAGACCATCGCGGAGGAGGGTATCCGTATCTATTGCGTGGGCGTGGGCAGCGCCAAGGGAGAACCTATCCCGATGGGAAGTGATATGCTCCGCGACAAGGAGGGCAACATAGTTGTGACCCGCCTTGACGAAAAGACGCTGCGGGAGATTGCCTCCGCCGGCAACGGTGAATATGTCCGGGCGGCTGCGGGTGAGTTTGGTCTGAATCCTATCATAGACAATATCCGCAGTATTGAGGCCTCAAAGTTCAAATCGGTTGTGTTTGAGGATTTTGACGAGCAGTATATGTATTTCTTCGGCATCGCGCTGCTGTTTTTTATCCTGGAAATGCTGGTAGGGACACGCCGCAACCGCCGCCAGCTGTTCAAAGAGGAGGAATCAGAATGAAAAGGTTCATTATAACTATATTACTGTTGGTTTTCTGTGGTATGCAGGCCTTTGCACAGACCGACCGCCGGGAAGTGCGCAGCGGCAACCGCAGTTTCCGCAAGGGGGATTTTGCCAAGGCGGAGATCGACTACAAGAAGGCGCTCCTGAAGGACTCCACAAGTGCGGCGGCCCAGTATAACCTTGCCAACGACCTGTATCGGCAGGAGAACTATCAGGAGGCGGAAAAATTTGCCGCAAAGGCTCTGGACAGCCTTGCCCGCAGCTCCCGAGCGGCCGATGCATATTTCAACAAGGGTGATATTTATCTGCAGCAGCGCCGCTGGGGCGAGGCTATAGAGGCATTCAAGAGTTCTTTGCGCCTGAATCCGGGCGATTTGGATGCAAAGAGCAACCTCGCCTATGCCCAGAAGATGCTGGAGAAAGAGCAGCAGGATCAGCAGAACCAGGACCAGAATCAGAACCAGGATAACGACCAGAATAAGGACAATCAGGACCAGAATAAGGATCAGCAGGACAAGCAGGACGATCAGAACAAGGACCAGGATAAAGACCAGAACGACAATCAGCAAAACCAGGACCAGAACCAGGATCAGAACCAGGACCAAGACCAAGACCAGAATAAAGACCAGAACCAGGACAACAATGACGACCGGCAGCCGCAGGGGCAGAACCAGCCTCAGCCCAAGATAAGTCCGGAAGCTGCCGAGCAGATGCTCCAGGCCATCCAGGCCAAGGAGAACGAGACTCAGGACAAGGTCAACAAAGAGAAGGCGGCGTCTGTAAAGTCCCGTCAGAAAGAGAAGAACTGGTAGGGTCTTATAAGACAAATGCTCAAGATGAAAAGATATCTCACGCTATTGCTTTTGTTTGCTGCGGCAGCTCTCAATGCCCAGACTCTCACCCTCGAGGCGCCCAATGTGGTGGCGGCGGGAGAGCCGTTCAGGGTTGTATTCACTGCCGACGGCAGTGTTTCTGACTTTGACTGGACGCCTCCGGCAGGGCTCACCCTGATGTGGGGTCCGCAGAAGGGTTCATCCAGTTCGATTACGATAATAAACGGCAAGCGCGAGTCCAGCCATACCACAAGCTATACGTACCTGTTTACTGCCGAGGCAAAGGGTACATACACTATCCCCGCGGCGACGTGTAAAGTGGGCGGCAAGCAGTGCACCAGCAATTCTGCAACCGTCGAGGTGGTGGAAGCAGAGACTGATCCCGCCATAGGGCAGGGTGGCGGACAGAATACCCGGAATCAGAGTTCCCAAAGCCAGAATACCCAGGGTCAGAATTCCCAGAATCAGGGCGGCGCATCCCAGGGCGGCCAGAGTTCCGATCCCGCCATCACCGGCACGGTATCCAACGAAGATATCTTTATGCGGCTCAATCTTAGCAAGACATCTGCGGTGAAGGGCGAACCGATAACAGCGGTGCTCAAGCTCTACACCCGTGCCGACATCACAGGGTTCGAAGACTTCAAGCTTCCCACTTTCAACGGTTTCTGGAGCAAAGAGACATACGCACCCACTAATCTTGAACTGAATCGCGAGAACATAAACGGCAAGATTTACAACACCACTGTCATCCGCCGTTATATGCTGATCCCCCAGCAGGAGGGGACTATCGTAATTGAGCCGGCAGAGGCGGTGTGCCAGATCCGCGTCCGCGCCAGTGCCGGCCGTTCCCGCTCAATCTTTGACGACTTCTTTGACAGTTATCAGACTGTACGGAAGCGGGTGACGACCCCGTCCATCAACTTCCAGGTGAAGCCGCTTCCCGCCGGTGCACCATCTTCCTTTGGCGGCGGAGTGGGGCAGTTCAACATTACCGCCAGGTTTGCAAACGATTCCATAGCGGCAAATCAGGCCTCTTCGCTTATTGTTACCGTGAGCGGAAAAGGGAACGTCACTATGCTCTCGGCTCCCAAGATAGAGTTCCCCACCGACTTTGACGTCTATGACGTGAAAACTACCGACCGCAGCGAGTCAAACGGCTCCGGCGGCAGCAAGGTATTCGAGTATCCCTTCATTGCCCGCAGTTACGGGGATTTCACCGTCGGGCCCGTCAAATACAGTTATTACGACATCTCAAAAGGGTCTTACATCACAACCGAGGCTCCGGCTGTGACCATCAGGGTATCTTCAGACGGGGTGGATGTCGTGGATAACGGGGGTGTGGCCGGTGGAGTGCGCCAGAGTGTACGCAATATCGGCAGTGACATCCGGTTTATTGCAACCGGGGCGCCCGCCCTCTCCCGTAAAGGGGAGTTTTTTGTCACTTCCTGGCCTTTCTACGCCATCCTGGCTGCGATTGTGGCGCTGTTCTTTATCCTGTGCGCAATACTTGACAAGCGACGCAAGATGATGGCCGACGTGGCCGGCACCCGTAACCGCCGCGCCAACAAGATGGCCACCGGGCGTCTGCGCCGCAGCAAGAGTTATCTCGACCAGGGCCTTGTGGGTGCATATTACGAGGAGTTGCACAAGGCCGTGATGGGTTATGTGAGCGATAAGCTCACGATGCCCGTCTCAGATTTGAGCAAGGATAATATCTGCGAGTCACTTGCCTCGCGCGGTGTCGGACAGAGTACAATCGATTGTCTGATGAACATTATAAATACTTGCGAACAGGCGCGTTATGCACCTGACTACACTCCACAGCAGATGGAGGAACAATACCGCGACGCGCTCAGGACCATCACTGAGATAGAATCGGGCGTGAAGAGGGGTGCTAAAAACGCCAGAAAGGCGTTCGCCGTCTTGGCTGTTATCCTTGCCGCGGGTTGGAGTCTCACGGCCTCAGCCGCAGATAACGAGCTATGGCAGAGTGCTGCCCAGGCATATTCGGAAGGTGACTGGCAGAGCGCATTGGAACAGTATCGGCAGATTGAGCAGCAGGGGCTTGTTTCAGATAAGCTGTATTACAACATCGCCAACGCATATTACAAAAACGGGGAATTGGGCGAGTCTATCCTCTACTGGGAAAAGGCGCTCAAGTTGAACCCCTCCAATGCTGACGCAAAGTTCAACCTGGGCGTGGCCCGCGAATCAGTGCTGGACCGCATAGAGTTGGTGCCGGAGTTCATACTTGTCAAATGGGTGCGGGATGTCAAATATCTGCTCTCCAGCAATGCCTGGGCGTGGGTCGCACTTTCGTTGATGGTACTCGTCGCCCTGTCTCTGCTCGGATTCAGGTATTTCAACGCTCTTGGGCTGCGTCGCTTTGCCTTCATAATGGCTTGCGTTTTTTTCATCCTTGCGGTATCGTCGTTCATATTCTCCTTGAGCGAGCGGCACGATGTGGTCAGTGAGGCAGAGGGCATCGTGATGATTCCGGTATCCTCTGTCAAGAGTTCTCCCGGCGAGGAGGGCAAGTCACTTTTCATTCTCCACGAAGGTACCAGGGTCGAGATTCTTGACGAACTCGGCTCCTGGCTCAAAATCCAGATCTCAGACGGCCGCCAGGGCTGGATGCCCGCCGGCGACGTGCAGGCGATCTAGCTGCTGGTATAGTAAACAGTTGACTTAATGATCGCCTGCAGGCGGTATCGGAGGCTCGTCCTGGCGAATTACTTTGTGCTTAATCTTGACAACAGCAAAATTGAGTTCTATATCCGTCTCGGTACTACGAGTGCGCAAGTTGTGTCCGACGACATCGGCCAGTATTGTACCTATGCGTTGAAGCATAGTGCGTTGTTGGGTTCCTCCATCTTCCACATCCTGAAGAGCTTCCATTGTTCGAGCGAGTTCTCTTACTCTGACGAAAGTGTCAACAATAGCCAGAGTGGTGCTAATAGCCTGGTCTCCTTTTAGAATAGTAGCAAGCATATAAAGTCCGCGTTCTGTAAATGCTGTGGGAGCAACACTACTGAACTTCAGCTTTTTAAGGTGGTCAAAATTTTTGACCACCTCTTCCTTTTCGTACTTGTCAAGCTCAAACAAGTAACCTGATGGGAACTTATTCGGGTTGTTTCGAACGGCTTGATTCACCTCTTTGGTCTCAACACCATACAGTTCTGCGACATCAGCATCAATCAACACGGGCTGGCCACGCAACACAATCATTCGATCCTCTACATCTTTTGTCGTCACAGACATCCTTGCTTCATCCTTTTTCGTTAAGCTGTTCATACAACAATACAATGATTAATAATATGACTATCGTTAGCAAATATAACTACTAAACAATAGCTTTGCGTTGGCTGTAATAAAATAATAATCAAATATTTATGTTTCTGAAAACGTAATGACTGATTTTAAAAAGTGAAGGAGCGCTTTGGCAGAGCAGGAGGACAGAGTGTTTGCCTTTTCCGTAAAATATGCGTACCTTGCACCGAATAGTTACGATTCTATGACTTTAGTGCCCGTAATATCTTCTCTCACCGCCCCGAAATACGTGGGGGGGGGGTACTAATCATCTAATATTCAGCAAATTAAGCTTGCGTAACACACCGCTGCGCTGCAAATCTGCTTCCGGCAGGTCTGCGGCGGCGGTGTGTTGTTTCGGCGTGTATAGGAATCGACAATAACAGATATTGTAAATAAATAACCACAACTTTAAAAATTACTTGTATGAAAAAGTACTATCAAACTCCCATTGTGGAGGTAATGCATTTTGATGCAGAGAGTGTAATAATGAACGGCTCTGAGGTGACAGGCACTGTAGAGGGACCTGGCACAGAGTATCCGGACTAACCGTAAACTGGACTGAGTTATGAGATACATCAATCTACTTGCAGCATCAGTAATATCAGTAATGCTGGTGTCAATGTCTGCTTGCGTTGCAGACAAGACTGAATTGGAGATGCAGGGCTACATCAAGACCATCAACGTCATTGGCCCTGATGACATAGCGTTCAAGCAGACAAAGGCGACAGCCGTGGACGCTGGCAGCGCACTGGTGTTCAAGTGGGCAGCAGGTGACACCCTTGGTATCTTCCCTAACAAAGGCAATCAGGTAGAGTTCCCGATCACGACACAAGAGAGTTCCACCAGCGCATCGTTCGACGGAGGTGGCTGGGCACTGAGAAACAATGCATCTTATGCGGCATACTATCCGTTCAGTGTATGGAACTATTTTCGGAACAATCAAGCAGTCATTCTGGATTATTCGGGACAGGTGCAGGACGGCAACGGCAGTTTTGACCACCTCTCGGAATACGATTACCTGGCATCGGCCAAGACCACTCCCAAGAACAGTACTGTCACCTTCCAGATGGACAGGCAGGGTTCCATTCTCTACATAGACATCGTAGTGCCTGAACCCGCAACCATCACATCGTTGACAATATCGTGCGACGAGGCCATCTTCGCGGAGAAGGCGGCGTTGGATATTTCCGGGAATAATCCCGTGGTTACACCGATAGAAACCAAGGAATCCCTCACACTTACGTTTGAAAACACCACCACGACAGAACAGAATGAGACGGTCCGTGCCTATATGGCCGTCCATCCGGTTGACTTCAGCAGCAAGACAGTGACCGCCACATTGGTGACCGACGCAAGCACATACACCGCTCCGGTAGTCTCCCGCGTGGTGAACAAGGGCAAGGCAGCTTTCCTGCGCTTCTCCGACAGTTTCACCGACGGCTCCACCGAAACCACAACCCCTCCCAATAACGAAATCTGGTATACTTCCACCGATGGGAATATCGTGGAGCCGTACAAACCCGAATCTATCAATGTAGGCATAATATCGAACACGTATGAGGGTGGAAAAGGAAGAATCGTCTTCGATGGAGCAGTGACCTCCATTGGAAACAATGCGTTCTCTGCCTTCAACGCCAAAAATCTAAAATCTATTGTATTTCCAGCGACTCTCACTTCCATCGGCGACGGCGCATTCTCTTATAACAGCAATCTTGAAAACATCCAACTGAATGAAGGATTGTTGACAATTGGCTCTTCCGCTTTTGAATGTAACAGGGCCTTGGATTCTATCTATATCCCTTCCTCTGTCACTTTTGTTAACGGCAGTGCCTTTATGGAATGCACAAACCTTCAGAAGTTTTCAGGTAATTATGCCACAATGGAGGGTCGCTTACTTGTGATTAACGGTAGCGCTTGCGGCGTTGCGCAAAAGGACCTGACACAAATAGAGCTCCCACAGGGAATAACGGAGATTTCTACTTCTTTATTCCAGTGGTGCTACAACCTGGCAAGCGTAACGCTGCCATCGACACTGCAGAGAATAGGAAGCCATGCGTTCTATGATTGCTATAGACTCAAGAGCATTTCCCCCCTCCCTGAGTCATTACAAGAAGTTGAAGGCGGAGCTTTTGCAGGATGCTCTAAACTTGAAGGTTTCACCGGAAAATTCGCAACTCAAGATGGTCATTTTTTGATAGTAGAGAATCGCTTGGTTGCATTCGCTCCTAATGGACTGAAAGCAGCTGACATTCCGGATGGGGTCGAAACAATTGACAGACAATCTATGTCAGACTTTTCATCGTTGGAGACTGTGCATATCCCATCCAGTGTTAAGAGAATCGCCTTCTATGCTTTTAGTGGTTGTAATAACCTTAATTCAATAACTGTAGATGCAAGTAGCGTTCCGTCTGGCGATTCCGGGATGTTCAATCAAACGAACGATTGCCCCATCTATGTGCCTTTTAGTAGCGTTGATGCGTACAAGTCTGCACGCTATTGGAGCTCATACGCCGACAGGATTCAGGCCATTCCCAACGCTCAGCCAAATAATGAGATTTGGTATACTTCCACAGATGAGAATATTGTGGTTCCGAATAATTCCAATATGTTTGGAGCAACGCTACTTTCCAACACCTATAAGGATGGCAAAGGCGTCATGAGTTTTGATGGTCCAGTAACTATGGTGGGTGACAAAAGTTATTCAGGCAGTGCAGACGCTCCGTTCAATCATTGTAGGAATCTTTACTCTATCTCATTGCCGGAATCTGTAGAAATGATAGGTTATGGCGCATTCTCGTATTGCTATTCTTTACAAACAGTAAAGATGCCTTCTCACTTAGTCTATCTGGGTATTGACCCATTTCATGGTACCGATATCCGTACAATCAATATTCCCGAAACAGATGATATTTCTTGGGCTAATCCTGTAGGTTCTTATTGCTATAATTTGGAAGAAATAACAGGTCCATACGCAAGCATCGATCATCGATGCTTGATAATAGAAAACAGAATCCTTGCCTTCGCTTCCGCTGGCGTGGATTCGTATACCATCGAAGAAGGCATAACCGAAATCTGCCATTTAGCATTCCATGGATGTCGGAGGGGACCAAAGTTGATAGTTTTTCCTTCAACACTTAAAATAATCAGAGGTCAGAGCTTCAATGCATGTCCTCTGGAGACACTTGTATTTCCAGAAGGACTAGAGCGCATCGGATATGCCGCCTTTTCTGGTTGTACTTCACTGATATCCGTTACTCTGCCTTCGACCTTGTCTTATTTGGATGATGAAATCTTTAATAATTGTACATCTCTCCGGTCCTTCTCAGGGAAATATGCTTCTGTTGACGGTCGCTTATTGGTTGATAACGGTTCAGTCAAAGCATTTGCCCAAGGTGGCCTTACAGAGTACACAATACCAGAAGGTATTACATATGCAACACACGGATTCTACGGTGACGAAAATCTTCCTTCACTGGAGTCTCTTACCCTCCCTTCAACCTTGTGCACTCTGGTATTGAGGGGGCAGGCAATTACAACTCTGACTAGTCTAGCAACAGCCCCGCCGTCAGTGTCATCAAGTGACTACTTATACCTTCCTAAGGTGGAGGCTATTTATGTGCCAGCAGGTAGCATAGATGCGTATAAAACAGCAAGTTGTTGGAGCTCATACGCCGATCGTATTCAAGCGATCCCATCCAGTGCAGGCGGCGGCAACGAAGGAACATCTGAAGAAGCTTGGAATTAACCCGTAAAGGAAGAGACTATGAAGAAAATCTATATAGCGTTTATGACTGTCGCAGCCCTGGCTGCCATATCGTGTAACACTAAAGAAGAGTACGGAAGCCTTCCTGCAGGGAAGGTGATGTTCACAGCTGTCCAGGCAGATAATCCAGAATCGAAAACGATACTCCAGAGCGATGGCTCTGTATTCTGGAGTGCCGACGACTCCATTAATCTGTTCTATGGAACAGCCGGTTCCGCAAAGTTAATTTCCAACAATTCTGAACCGGCACAACAGACTACATTCTCCGGCTCGCTGGGAGGATACAACCACAATGGCAGTGATTATTTCCACGCGGTGTATCCATACAGCGCAGAAAACACATTCGACGGTACAGCTTTCACTGTTACCCTCCCTGAAGTTCAGAGTTCGGTGGCAGGCAGCTTCGCAGATGACCTGTTTATCTCAATGGCCCGCAGCCAAGACTACACGTTGCAGTTTTACAACCTCTGCGGCGGAGTTAAGTTTTCAGTTTCAGAAGCCGGGATAAAGTATGTCACCTTCAGAGGTAATAACAATGAACCGCTGGCCGGCAAGGTCAATGTAAGCTTTAATGATGATGGCAAACCAGTGGTTCAGACTGTGGTTGATGGGAAAACAGAGCTACGTCTGGATGCCCCCAATGGCGGAACCTTCGAGCCCGGTGAGTGGTACTATATGGTATCGCTACCCGCGACCCTCTCTGCAGGCTATACCATGGCTTTCTATAAAGACGAGAAGTTTGCTGAGCGCGTCACCGATTCCTCCATATCCATCAAACGTGCCGTCTGGGGCCGCCTTACAAATGCCGATGGCATCCCGGACATTACTCCGCCCAACAACGAAATTTGGTATACTTCCACTGATGGGAACATAGTGACACCGACTGATGATTCGGGTTTCGGTGCAAACATTGTTTCCAACACGTATTCAAATGGAAAAGGTATCATCAAGTTTGATGGAGATGTTACGGAGGTGGGTAATGAAACTTCAAAGATAAGTGGCAGCCCCAACCCATTCTATAATTGCAGGACACTGAAAACGATGAGTCTTCCTTCAAGTGTACGAAAGATAGGCTATGCAGCTTTCGGGTATTGTATCCACCTTACTTCCCTGACCCTTCCGGATGCTTTGGATTATCTGGGTCCAGGCATTGTGTCCAAAGCCCTAATTACCAGCATTCATATTCCTACATCAACTATCATTGACGGTAATCCAATTTACTGGTGTGAAGATTTGGAAGAGTTTACCGGTCCCTATTCGGCATTAGATGGCCACATTCTCATAAAGGATAACGTATTGATATCGTGTACTCCTAAAGGAATCACTTCGGTGACTGTCCCGAATACCGTGACATTTATTGGAAAGTCGGCTTTTATTGACTGCAGTAATCTTACTAGCGTTTCTATACCAAGCGGTGTTACAACTATAGGTAACGGTGCTTTTATGCGCTGTACTGGGCTTCAGACACTGATGCTTCCTGAATCGGTGACCTATGCGGAGTTTAATGCTTTTACCGGATGCTCTTCCCTGACCAGTTTCCACGTTCCTTCGGAGATGGAGTTTCAGGGTGTCCCTTTTGATGACTGCACGTCACTTGCCGAGTTTACTGGTCGCTATGCCAGCGATGATCATCGCTGCCTTGTAGAAGGTAGCAAACTCATTGCGTTTGCTCCTGCCGGATTGACAAGCTATACAGTTCCGGATGGTATAACATACATGGCTGGCGGTTTTTCTAATGTGAATAATTTGGTTTCATTGGAAATACCCAGTACTGTCACACAGATAACGAGAATTGTAAGTTCATCCCTGACCACACTTACTTGCAGGAGCGTCTCGCCACCCAAAGTTTCTTATGCGGGTAACACCGGACTTGCTTACCTACGGGCACTGGAGACAATATATGTTCCCGCAGGTAGTGTAGATGCCTACAAGGTAGCCGCCTGTTGGAACGCATATGCGGACCGGATTCAGGCAATTCCGGATAACACTATACCTGAGGCAGTGGATTTGGGGCTGACTTCCGGCCTGAAGTGGGCGACCTGCAATGTCGGTGCGAACGCTCCCGAGGAGTACGGAGATTACTTCGCTTGGGGTGAAACAGAGCCGTATTACAGCAGCCAGGACCCGTTGACTTGGAAAAACGGCAAGACAGGCTATAACTGGGCATCATACAAATGGTGCAACGGATCTTACTCGACTCTCACAAAATACAATTATAGCAGCTCCTACGGCACCGTTGATAACGAGTACATACTTGTTCCGGAGGACGACGCGGCTGCAGCAAATTGGGGAGGCTCTTGGCGTATGCCGACTGACGCAGAATGGACAGAGTTGAGGACAGAATGCACCTGGACCTGGACAACACAGAACGGAGTGAACGGCAGGCTCGTGACCGGGCCTAACGGCAACAGCATATTCCTGCCCGCTGCCGGCAGCCGGGGCGGTACCGGCCTCAGCTATGCGGGGTCCTGCGGCTTCTACTGGTCCTCTTCCCTCGATACGGACTACCCGGACTTCGCGTTCGACGTGTTCTTCGATTCGGTCAATGTCTACAGGTACGACGGCTACCGCTTCGGCGGGCAATCGGTTCGTCCTGTCACAGAATAAAGGGCAGTCTTGGGCGTAGCCCGGACTGCCAGCTGCCGGCGGATGCGGGCAGCATCAAAACCTCCCGTCTTGGGGGCGACAGCCCCCCGAAAAATACGGCCTGTGGCCGTCAAAAAATATTGGACGATGACGAAACTTGAAATATGCAGGATGGAAGACGCCAATCCGGGCATGATTTACCTCTACCCGGAAGGCGCCTTTTACAAGGCATACCAGAAGAGCGCCTGGCTCCTGTGTACAAGGGTGCATCCGTTCAAGGTGAGCGCCCGGCCTCTCAAGGGTCTTGACGGCCCGTTGCTGAGCGTCGGGTTCCCCCAGTCATCGCTGGACAAGTTTTCCGCCGCCAGCGCGAGAACACGTTTTGTAAAGCGCTCTTTTACAGGCTTATAACAATTCCGGATATGCTTTATCTCCGCCACAGGACTGGTTAAAGCGTGTCCTGCTCACGCATATATCTGTATTTCAAGAGGTTACCAAAATCGCAGATGCTCTTGTGCTTGGATTGACCGCATTTGACAGTGCGTTTCGGGCTTTCATTATTGCCGCCTTATCCTGTCCTGCCAGAGCGCCGGGAGATCCGCGGCGGTCACACCCATCCCGTGCGGCAGTGCTCGTCACTAGGACTTTAGGAAGGAAAAAGGTTGCGCTCCCGCCAAAGTTTCTTGGAGCCCATAACAAACCGTAGGGGCGCTTTGGCTGGCCCTGCCCGTGTTTTTTGTCCAAAAGACAGTCGCCATCGTAACGCTCGCGCGTCGGATTGCAGAACAGCCGGCGCGGAGCGGCGGAGTTACAGCATTTCCAAAAAAGCAGAACTGTTTCTGAAAAAACTTTTTCTGTTTCGCGCCTCTCAATACTTCAGATTTTGAGAATTTGTCGCACGCGATGGCGGGGCCTCGTGCTATCTTGCGAGCCTGTTATTAAACCTAAGATGATTCGCATAAAGAAGCAAAAGTTGTAATATGTTACAAATCTATTTATATTTGTACGGGAGATGAGGAAGATCTTGACTTACGGTGGGTTCTTTGAATCGTTCATTAAATATTTGCCTCAAGATGTCGTCAAGAAAATTGACTACGGACTTGTTTTGTTGAAAACTCAAGACAGAGTGCCGAGAAAATATGTAAAACACATAAAAGAAGGGCTTTATGAGTTGCGTACCGAATGGGAGGGAAATATTTATCGAGTTTTCTTCGTGTTTGATAAAGGCAATATTGTAGTGCTCTTCAATGGCTTCCATAAAAAGGGCCAAAAGACGCCAAAGAAAGAGATAGAAAAAGCAATAAGAATAATGAAAGATTATTATGAAACATGTAAACGATAAACAGATCAGAGACTACGATGCAGTGCTGGATGCTAAATATGGTGCGCCAGGAACACCAGAACGCACCCAGTTTGAAGAAGAAGCATACTCTTTTTACTCAGGACAAATTATACGGGATATTAGAAAGGAGGCTGGTGTTACACAGTCTGAACTCGCAGATAAAATTGGCGCAGACAAGAGTTATGTGTCCCGGGTGGAGAGGGGAGAAATCATGCCCAGTGTAGGAACCTTTTACCGCATTATCGCAGCACTCGGCTTCAGAGTGCAACTGACAAACCAATAGAATTCAACAAAAAAACTCCGCAGCGCGGAGTTTTTTGTTGAGATATCAGGACTCGAACCCGAACCGAGAGAGCCAGAATCTCTAGTGCTACCATTACACCATATCTCAGTTGAATTGGAGTGCAAATATAGGAGTATTCTCCTTTATTACAAAAAAATATTAAGAACACACAGATTGCTCGTGGCAGGAACATCCTTGATACACAGAGTTTTGTAAACACCCGCTTGTGTAAAAATGCGCAAGCGAGAATTCATAAAGGGCTGATAGACAGCGCAGTTTGTGCCACGCGCTAATCTCTAAAAGATTCCAGAAAGGGCCTCGAACACAGGGCCGTCGTGCAAAGCTGCGGGGGTTCCGGCGTCGCCGTCGCTGCTGATGGAGGCTACCAGTGGAATCTGCGCCAGCAGCGGCAGGTTGTACTTTGCTGCAAGTTTCTGCGCCCCGCCCCGGCCAAAGATGAAGTACTTATGGTCCGGGAACTCTTCAGGGGTGAACCAGGCCATATTCTCTATGATGCCGAAGATATGTTTGTCCACCTTGGGATTGCGGAACATATCGATGCTCTTCTCCACGTCGGCCAGCGCCACGCTCTGCGGGGTCGTGACCACGAAAACCCCGTCCAGTGGCACGTCGTTCACCAGCGAGATCTGTATGTCGCCCGTTCCGGGAGGGAGGTCTATCAGCAGATAGTCCAGTTCTCCCCAGGCAACCTGCAATATCATCTGTTTGAGCGCATTGCTGGCCATGGGGCCGCGCCAGATGAGCGCCTGTTCCGGGCGCGCGAAATAGCCGATTGACATCCACTTGACGCCGTATTTCTCCACCGGAATCAAGGTCTGCTTTTCGCCCTCTATCTCGGCCTCCGGCTGCACATCTTCCGTGTCGGTCATCATAGGGATGGAGGGGCCGTAGATGTCGGCATCTGCAACGCCTACTTTATACCCTTTGCGTGCGAGGGTGATGGCCAGATTCACCGCTACCATAGACTTTCCGACCCCGCCTTTGCCGCTGGCCACCGCGATTACACTGCCGACCTTTGCCAGATTCTCCAAATCGGGATCGACCATAGCCGCCTTGGGAGCAGGTGTTGAGCGCACCAGCTCCAGGATAGATATCTTATAACCGGGAAAAGCTGCCTCCAAAACCTCGCGGCAGGCACTTTTAATGCTTCCCGCCAGCGGATCCTTCCGTTTGAAAACCAGGTTGAACTTTATCTCGGACTGCGAGGCATGCAGGTTTTCCACCATCCCCAAAGAGACGATATCGCGCCCCTCGGCCGGGTGCATTACCCCGGAGAGGGCTTCCATTATGCGGTCGGTCATATGCTGAAATTCTGAATATTATTCCTTTGCAGGAGCCGTGCTGGCCAGGAACAGTTCGTCCATCTGCACCTGGTCGATGCGGCTGGGAGCATCTATCATCACGTCGCGACCCACGTTGTTCTTGGGGAATGCGATGAAGTCGCGGATGGTCTCCTGCCCGCCGAAGAGGGCGCAGACGCGGTCGAAGCCGAACGCCAGGCCTCCGTGAGGCGGTGCGCCGAACTTAAATGCGTTGATGATGAAGCCGAACTTGTATTCAGCGTCCTCCTTACTGATGCCAAGCACCTCGAACATACGCTGCTGCACGTCGGCCTGATGGATACGGATGCTGCCGCCGCCAAGTTCGCAGCCGTTGAGCACAAAGTCGTAGGCATTTGCGCAGACGCGTTCCAGATCTTCTTTCTTGTTGCTATAGAACCACTCGATATGTTCCGGCTTGGGGGCGGTGAAGGGGTGATGCATCGCATAGAAGCGGCCGTCCTCCTCGCTCCATTCCAGCAGCGGGAAATCCACCACCCAGAGCGGTGCGAACTCGGTGGGCTTGCGCAGGCCCAGCCGGTTACCCATCTCAAGCCTCAGCACGCCCAGCATAGTCTGGGTCTTGCGTTTTGCCCCGCAAAGCACAAGCACCAGGTCGCCGGCCGCGGCACCGGCCTTCTCTGCAACAGCCTTGAGCTGTTCGGGCGTATAGAATTTATCTACTGAGCTCTTGACGCTTCCGTCTGGATTCAACTTGATGTAAACCAGCCCTTTGGCACCCACCTGAGGGCGTTTTACCCACTCGGTGAGTTCGTCCAGCTGCTTGCGGGTGTATTCTGCCGCGCCCGGAACGGCTATCGCTCCGATATACTCGCTGCCGTCAAACACGCTGAATCCGCACCCCTTGACAAGGTCGGAAATCTCGCTGATCTCCATACCGAAACGGATGTCGGGCTTGTCGCTTCCGAAACGGTCCATTGCATCGTACCAGCTGATGCGGGGGATGGGGTTGGCGATTTCCACACCGATTACGTTCTTGAACAGCGTGCGCATCATCCCTTCGAACAGGTCAAGAACATCCTCCTGCTCCACAAAGCTCATCTCGCAGTCGATCTGGGTGAACTCGGGCTGCCGGTCGGCGCGCAGGTCCTCGTCGCGGAAGCAGCGGACAATCTGGAAGTAGCGGTCGTAGCCGGCCACCATCAGCAGCTGCTTGAAGGTCTGGGGGCTCTGCGGCAGGGCATAGAACTCGCCGGGATTCATTCTGCTGGGCACCACAAAGTCGCGTGCTCCCTCCGGGGTGGACTTTATGAGATAGGGGGTTTCAATCTCCATAAATCCCTTTGCGTCAAGATAATTACGCACTTCGTGCGCCATCTTGTGCCGCAGCATCAGGGCGTTCTTGAGGGGGTTGCGCCTCAAATCGAGGTAGCGGTATTTTGCCCGGAGTTCTTCGCCGCCGTCGCTGTTGTCCTCAATTGTGAAGGGCGGGGTGGCGGAAAGGTTCAGTATATTGATGTCAGAGAGGATAATCTCGATGTCACCGGTATCTATCCTGGCGTTTTTGCTTTGGCGTTCTGCAACCTTGCCGACAGCCTGGATCACCGCCTCGCGGCCCAGTTTTGCAAGCGCCTCTTTAACTGTCTCGCTGGAGGCGTCGTCCACAACAAGCTGAGTGATGCCGTAGCGGTCGCGCAGGTCAATGAAGCTCATTCCTCCCATTTTGCGGATGCGCTGCACCCATCCGGCCAGGGTAACGACCTTGCCGGCATCTGCCAGACGCAATTCCCCACAAGTGTGTGTTCTATACATAGTATGCTGATTATTGAATTATACGTTGAATAAAAAGTGCATTATATCGCCATCCTGTACAATATACTCTTTCCCTTCGCTGCCCAGTTTGCCGGCGGCGCGGCAGGCCGATTCGCTCCCCAGGGCAATGAAGTCGTTGTATTTTATGACCTCCGCGCGGATGAAACCCTTCTCAAAGTCGGTATGTATCACGCCGGCGGCGCGGGGAGCCTTGTCCCCCTTGCGGATGGTCCAGGCACGCACCTCGGGCTCGCCCACGGTGAAATATGTCTGCAGGCCCAGCAGGTCGTATGCAGCCTGAATCAGGCGCTCTACACCACTTCGCTCCAGTCCGATTTCCCCCAGGAACATCTGCCTCTCGTCGTAGGTCTCGAGTTCTGCAATCTCGCTCTCTATTTTGGCGGCGATTACCATCATCCCGGCGTCTTCGTTCTTGATGGCCTCGGCCACGGCCGCCGTGTAAGCGTTGCCGGTGGCGGCGGAATTTTCATCTACGTTGCACACATAGAGCACCGGCTTGCAGGTGAGCAGGCAGAACTCCTTTGCCAGGCGCTCTTCGTCCGGGTTTTCCGGAATCACCTCGCGGGCGTTGCGTCCCTGCCCAAGCACCGCTTTGTAGCGCTCCAGCATCTCCACAGCCTTCATAGCGGTTTTGTCGCCGCCGACCTTGGCCTGCTTGCGGACCTTTTCTAGGCGGTTGTTTACCGTTTCCAGGTCTTTGATCTGCAACTCCAGGTCCACCACATCCTTGTCGCGCACCGGGTCCACGGAGCCATCGACGTGGGTGATGTTGTCGTCGTCAAAGCAGCGGAGCACGTGCAGAATGGCGTCGGTCTCGCGGATGTTGGCCAGGAACTGGTTGCCGAGGCCCTCGCCGCGGCTGGCGCCTTTCACCAGGCCGGCGATGTCCACAATCTCCACTGTGGCAGGCACTACCCGGCGCGGATGCACCAGGTTTTCAAGCACCCCGAGGCGCTCGTCCGGCACGTTGCAGCTGCCTATATTGGGCTCTATGGTGCAGAACGGGAAATTTGCGCTCTGTGCCTTGGAAGAGCTGATACAGTTGAAAAGGGTTGACTTGCCTACATTGGGCAGTCCTACGATTCCGCATTTGAGTGACATACGTTTTTGCGCGATCAATAATCTGCGAATATACAACTTTTTTCAGTAACTTGGCCACAGCTGGGAGTGGGGGCCCTCGTGACGCGGGCGTTCCCACCGTGATGTAGAGGACTTATGAGAAGGATTTGTGTTGTTGTGATGGCCGCTTTATTTGCGGCAACCGGGCTGAGGGCCCAGATTTTCTGTTGGAATCTCGAGAACTATTTTGACACCAGGGATGACCCGGCTACGGCCGACGATGGCTTCACTCCGGGAGGTGAATACCGCTGGACGCGGCGCAAGTTCATAGCCAAACGCAACCTTATTGCAAAGACCATTATCGCCTCTGGGGAGTGTTTTGGCGGCGAAATGCCCGCCCTGGTGGGGTTGTGTGAGGTGGAGAACCGCTATGTGCTGGAGTCGCTGGTAAATGACACGCCGCTGGCCAGGCTCCGCTACCGCATACTGCACCGCGACAGTCCCGACCCCCGCGGAATCGATGTGGTGCTGCTCTACGATCCGGCGCGGGTGAAGCAGCTTTCGCACGGGTGGATTGTCGTCAGGGATTTTGCCACGAGGGAGATTCTCTACGCCAAGGTGGTTTTTGGCGGAGAGGCTGCTTCCCGGGCATCGGCGCTTGACAGCGACAGTGAGACCCCTCTGCCCGACACACTGCACGTCTATGTGAACCATTGGCCCAGCAAGTATGGCGGTGCAAAGGCCTCGAAACACAAGCGCGAGGCGGTGTGCGATGCCTTACTGGCGCACCTGGACTCGTTACAAAAGGCAGAACCTGCGGCCAGGATACTGCTGATGGGCGATTTCAACGATACGCCCGATGCCGACGTCATAATCAAACTCTGCCGTGCGGCGCAGCTGCAGAATATCTCCCCAAAAGAGGGTGGTACCATCAAATACAAAGGGCAGTGGGAGATGATAGACCAGATGCTGGCATCGCCCTCCGCAGTGGGGAAAATAGGTCCGGCAGAGGTGTTCCGGCCAGATTTCCTGATGGAAGAGGACAAATCCTTCCTGGGGGTCAAACCCCGCCGCACCAACATCGGCCCGCGCTATAACGGCGGCGCCAGCGACCATCTTCCCGTCATTGCCAACATTTTATGACAACCCGTCCGCAGTTTTAGCGTGGCACCTACAGCGCTAACTATCAGCATATTGAGCAATGTTCCTTGCGTAAAAATGCGCAAGGGAAAGTATGTAAATGATTGAGAGACAGAGGGAAAGCTGCCACGGGCAATAATAGGGACAGACAATGATGCAATAAATCATTATATTTGTAGCTACAACACAACAATAATGAAACAATACCTCGATTTGCTCCGTCATATCCGCGCCAATGGCACTTTGAAGGGGGACCGCACGGGCGTCGGCACGCAGAGCGTGTTCGGCTACCAGATGCGTTTCAACCTGGAAGACGGTTTCCCGCTGCTCACCACCAAGAAGGTGCACTTGCGCTCCATCATTTACGAATTGCTGTGGTTCATTGCCGGCGATACCAACATCAAGTACCTGCACGACAACAAGGTGTCCATCTGGGATGAGTGGGCGGATGAAAACGGAGACCTGGGGCCGGTGTATGGCCACCAGTGGCGCAGCTGGCCGACCCCCGACGGAGGACATATCGACCAGTTGAAGAATGTCGTGGAGTCGCTCAGGAACAACCCCGACAGCCGCCGGCACATAGTATCTGCCTGGAATGTGGCAGAAGTGGACAAGATGGCGCTGCCGCCCTGCCACAGCCTGTTCCAGTTTTATGTGGCAAACGGCAGGTTGAGCTGCCAGCTTTATCAGCGCAGTGCCGACGTCTTTCTGGGCGTGCCTTTCAACATAGCCTCTTATGCGCTTCTGACAATGATGATGGCGCAGGTCTGCGGCTACACGCCGGGCGATTTTGTCCATACATTCGGGGATGTGCACATTTACAGGAACCATTTTGAGCAGGTTGCAACGCAGTTGGAGCGGGAACCCCGTCCGCTGCCGCAGATGAAGATTAACCCCGACGTAAAGGACATCTTCGCTTTCAAATATGAAGATTTCACCCTCGAAGGCTACGACCCGTGGCCCGCAATCAAGGCCCCTGTAGCAGTATAAAAGCCCTATGTTAAGCATCATAGTTGCCATCAGCGACAATTACGCCATCGGTCGTGCCGGGGACATGCCCTGGCACATCAGCGCAGACTTGAAATACTTCAAGCGGGTAACTGCGGGACACGCGATTATCATGGGTCGCCGGACGTGGGAGTCAATCGGCTGCCGCCCGCTCAAGAACCGTCAGAACATTGTGGTGAGTCGTACGCTGGGGTGTGGAAAGGGCTTTGAGGTGGCATCTTCTCTTAAACAGGCGCTGAATATAGCCTCAGGAGAGGAGGTTTTCGTGATAGGCGGCGGGAAGCTCTATGCAGAAACGTTGCCGCTGGCCGACAGGCTTTATGTTACCCATGTGCACACAACTATAGAGGACGCAGATACTTTTTTCCCGCAGATAGATCCTCAAGAGTGGACCTTGATCTCAAAGGGCATTCTACAGATGGACGAGGCTTCAGGATTTGAGTTTGAATTTGCAGTATATGACAGAAAATAGGCATAACGACGCGTTCTCAAGCAATTTCGGGATGATAGCCGCCGCCATTGGCAGTGCCATTGGATTAGGTAACCTATGGCGCTTCCCTTATCTGGTGGGGCAGTACGGCGGAGCCGCATTCATTATCGTGTATCTGGTCATTACCCTGATAATCAGTACGCCGATTCTTTTGGCCGAGAGTGTTATCGGGCGTCGCGGAGGCGGGTCGCCGGCCGAGGCGTACAGCAGAGTCTCAGGCAGGAAAGCCTGGGGCGGAGCAGGCATTATGGGTATGATAACCTGCTTTATGATAATGTCTTTCTACGTGGTAGTGGGCGGCTGGACCATCAAATATATGATCCTGTCCGTAGCCGGGCAGTTCCACCGAGGCGCCGTGATAGACAGCCCGACGATGTTCGAAGGTTTTATGACCAGCACCACTGCCCCGATAATCTACAGCTGGCTGTTCATTGCCCTGACCATTGTCATCATCATTCTCGGCGTGCAGAAGGGGATAGAAAAGACCAGCAAGCTGATGATGCCGATGCTGTTTGTGCTGATAATCCTGATTGGGATCCGCAGCGTCACGCTTCCCGGGGCAAAGGCGGGGATAGACTACCTTTTCAGGCCAGACTTCTCTTCTCTGAACTTTGGTTCGCTTCTGGCGGCATTGGGACAGTCGTTCTTCTCGCTGAGCCTGGGAGCCTGTATGCTGATAACCTATGGTGCATATACACCCAGGACCAGCAACCTGGTTAAAAACGCCGCCATTATCTCTGTAAGCGACACATTCTTTGCCGTGATGGCGGGCTGCGCCATTATGCCGGCGGTGTTCGCTTTCGGGGTCAATCCGACCCAGGGGGCCGGCCTGGTGTTTGTCACGCTGCCGCAGATTTTTACCCAGATGCCGCTGGGCGGCCTCTGCTCAATATTGTTCTTCTTTGCGCTGTTCCTGGCAGCGGTGTCGTCGGCGGTGTCGTTGTTCGAGGTCATCACGTCGTCCATCATGAGCCTGGGCAAGAAGAGTCGCTCCAACGCAGCTCTTATTGTGGCGCTGGTGCTGGTAATGACTGGCAGCTTGTGTTCCCTTTCGCAGGGTGTGCTGCGAGGGGTCACCATTCACGGAATGAACATTTTTGACCAGTTCGACTATGTCTCGGCCAATTTTCTGATGACCACTGGCGGCTTGCTCACCGTGCTGTGCGTGGGCTGGAGTATGGGCAAAGAGCAGTTTGTGGATGAAATCACCTCAGGCGGAACCATTAGCATTTCACCCGCGCTGGCATCTCTCCTTTTCTTTGTAATAAAGTATGTGGCGCCGATAGTGATTGTCGCTACTGCGATTTCAATAATACTCTAGTATGAAAAAGTTGTTTACGATAATTATGGCGGCGGCAGTGTCGTTTGGTGCCGTTGCCGACGAGGGTATGTGGCTGCTGCCGCTGCTTGAAAAGATGAACATCAAAACAATGCAGCAGATGGGCTGCAAATTATCTGCCGATGAGATTTACAGCATCAACCACACATCCCTTAAGGATGCGGTGGTGATATTTGGCGGGGGTTGCACTGGCGAAGTTGTTTCTAACCAAGGTCTGCTGCTCACCAATCACCATTGCGGCTACAGCTCCATCCAGAGCCTGAGCAGTGTGGAGCACGACTATCTGGCCAATGGTTACTGGGCATTGACGCTTGGGGATGAGTTGCCGGTGGAAGGGCTCACGGTGACCTTCCTGCAGAGTTTTACAGATGTCACCAGGCAGGTTGAAAAGGCAACGAAGGGGCTGGAGGGGGAAGAGTTTGATAAAGCCTTTTCTGATATTACCGCCCAGCTCACCGCACCCTTGACCAAGGCAGATAAATACGTGAGTGCCAGCGTGGTCTCTTTCTTTGGCGGCAACACATATTATCTTATTGGTTACAAGAAGTTTAAAGATATCCGTTTCGTGGGGGCGCCCCCATCCTCCATCGGTAAGTTCGGTGCCGACACCGACAACTGGATGTGGCCCCGCCATACTTGCGATTTCTCTGTGTTCCGTATTTATGCCGATAAGGACGGCAACCCGGCCGATTACTCTGCCGACAACGTCCCCTATACCCCCAGGAAGGCCTTGAACATATCTCTCAAAGGGGTGGAAGAGGGTGATTTTACCATGATTATGGGATACCCGGGCCGCACCAACCGCTTCATGACCAGCAGTGAGGTGGCGCAGCAGAGAGATGTTTCTAACGCAATCGGCATCTATTGCCGCGGGGAACGGCAGAGAATCCTCCTGGAAGATATGCTGGCCGACCCGGCAATCAAGATAAAGTATGCCAGCAAGTACAGCGGTTCTACCAATGCCTGGAAAAAGTGGCAGGGGATGAACGAGGCGTTTGCAAAACTTGACGTAGAGCAGCGCAGGGCTCAGGAAGAGAGGGATTTCACCAACTGGGTCAACGCCCGCTCCGGCCGTCAGAAAAAATATGGCGCAGCCCTGGGAGAGATAAACGGTGCGGTGGCGGAGCGCGCCCCGCTGCTCAGCGTTGCTACATATCTCCGCGAGACCCTGGGCAACATCGAGCTTATGGGCATTGCGGGCAAAGTGGCTTCTCTCGGCACTGAGACGGCAGAGGCTATGCCGCTGATAGAGCGTTTCTACAGAAATTATTCCGAACCTACCGACCGCAAGGTTACCGCAAGGATGATTGAAATATATCGCGACAGTGTCCCGGTTGAATTCCACCCGGAGTTGTACAAGACAATTGACAGCGTTTTTGGTGGGGATGTACAGGCATATGTTGACGACCTGTTTGAAAAATCGGTATTCTCTTCCCGGGAAAAGCTGGACGCAGTTTTGGCCCGGGACAACGCGGCAGAGGTTCTTGCCGGTGACCCGGCTGCCAGGTTGTATGATTCTGTCACCGGGATCTATATGGGGCTTGGCAGCGCCATGAAGCCCGTTTCCACCCAGTTACAAAAGGGACACAAAGACTATATTGCGGGCCAGTTGGAGATGAAAAAGAGGCAGGCGATGTATCCCGACGCCAATTTCACCATGCGCCTGACCTACGGCCAGGTGAAGGCTTATTCCCCCCAGGACGGTGTGCGTTACGATTATTATACAACGCTGAAAGGCGTCATGGAAAAAGAGGATCCCGACAATTGGGAGTTTGTGGTTCCGGCTAAGCTTAAAGAACTCTACAAAGCGCGTGACTTTGGCCGTTATGCACGGGCGGATGGCAGCCTGCCGGCTTGTTTCATTATGACGGGCGACATCACCGGCGGCAACAGCGGCAGTCCGGTAATGGACGGCAGCGGCAACCTGGTGGGGCTGGCGTTTGACGGCAACTGGGAGTCTATGTCCGGCGACATCATTTTCGAGCCCGCCCTGCAGCGCTGTATCTGCGTGGATATCCGCTATGTACTGTTCATCATTGATAAGTTTGGCGGCTGCAGCCGGCTTATTGATGAAATGAATATTATTTACTAATTTTGCGCACTTATACCGCGAAAACTCGAAGGGAATAAACAAAAAATCATATAAATCAAAATGAAAAATTACTCCACAGACAAAATTCGCAACGTCGTACTCCTTGGTGGTACCCGCTGCGGTAAAACCACACTTGCCGAGACCATCATGTTCGAAGGCAAAGTCATTGACCGTCGCGGGACAGTTGAGGGCAAGAACACAGTATCCGACAACACCGAGGTAGAGCAGCTGTTCCAGCGCTCCATCTATTCCACTCCGTTCTATGCAGAGTTTGCAGACCACAAGCTCAACTTTATCGATGCTGCCGGTGCCGACGATTTCATCGAGGGTGCAATCCTTGGCCTGAACGTGTGCGATTCCGCAATCATGGTTGTGAACGCAGGTGCAGGCGTTGAGGTTGGTACCGAGATACACGGCCGCTACGTAGAGCAGTACAAGAAACCGATGCTCATCGCTGTGAACCAGATCGAAACAGAGAAGGCAAACTGGGAGAACACCCTGGACAGCCTGCATCAGGCATTCGGTTCCAAGGCTGTTCCCGTACAGTTCCCCGTTAACCCCGGTATGGAGTTCAATGCAGTGGTGGACGCTCTCAAGATGAAGATGTACAAGTTTTCCGGTGAAGACGGCAAGACAGAAGAGTGTGACATCCCCGCTGACCTGACCGATCGCGCAGAGGAGATGCATTCCGCTATCGTAGAGATGGCTGCAGAGAGCGACGAAGCCCTGATGGAGAAATTCTTTGAAGCAGGCGAGCTCACAGAAGAAGAGCTTCACGCCGGCCTCAACGCAGGTTTTGTAAAGGGCGAGTTCTATCCCGTCTTCTGCATCTCCGGCAAGAAGGACATGGGTGTAAAACGCATGCTCGAATTCCTCACTGAAGTTGCTCCCGCCCCCAAGGAGGATGCAGCAGGCAGGACCTCCCTGTTCGTTTACAAGACCGCTCTGGAGCAGCACCTTGGCGACGTTACCTATTTCAAGGTAGTGTCGGGCAAGATTGCAGAAGGTCAGGATTTCGTGAATATGGACAATGGCGGCAAAGAGCGCATCACCACTCTGTATGCAGTTGCCGGCAAGAAGAAAGAGAAAGTTACCGAGCTGGTGGCAGGCGATATGGGTTGTACCGTTAAGCTTAAAGCAGTCAAGACCAACCAGACCCTTAATACTCCCGGTTACGACACCGCGTTCCCTCCCATCGAGTTCCCGCCGGCAAAATACCGTGCAGCTATCAAGGCTCTGGACGAGAAGGACGACGAGAAGCTGGGCGAGGCCCTCAACCGTGCCGCTGCAGAGGATCCTACAATGCGCGTAGAATACAGCAAGGAGCTCCGCCAGACCATTATCAACGGTATGGGCGAGCAGCACATCAATATCCTCAAATGGCACCTGAACAACGACTATAAGATTGACGTCGAGTTCTTCGCTCCCAAGATTCCGTACCGCGAGACCATCACCAAGGTCGCTACTGCAGAGTACACACATAAGAAACAGTCCGGCGGTACAGGCCAGTACGGCCGCGTCGTAATGCTCATCGAACCCATCGTGGAGGGTGTTGAGCCTACCGGCCGCTTCAAAATTGACGGTAAGGACACCCAGCTCACCATCAAGGGCAAGGAAGAGGCTACTCTGGATTGGGGCGGCAAGTTTGAATTTGTAAACTGCGTTGTGGGTGGTGCCATCGACGCCGGCTTCATGCCCGCTATTAAGAAGGGTATCATGCAAAAGATGGAGGAGGGCCCTCTGACAGGTTCTTACGCCCGCGACATCCGCGTTTACATCTACGACGGTAAGATGCACCCGGTAGATTCCAAGGAAATCGCCTTCATCATCGCCGGCCGCAACGCCTTCAAGGATGCCTTCAAGAAGGCTGGTCCCAAGCTTCTGGAGCCCATCTACATGGTTGAGATCATGGTTCCCGGCGACTGCACCGGTGACGTAATGAGCGATATCCAGAACCGCCGTGGTATTATCGAGGGTATGGGTGCCGAGAAGGGCTTCCAGGTACTCCGCGCACGCGTGCCTCTGGCAGAACTCTACCGCTATTCCACAACCTTGAGCTCTATAACTTCCGGCCGTGGAACCTTCACAATGACCTTTATCGAGTACCAGCAGGTACCTATGGATGTTCAGGAGAAGCTCCTCAAGGAATACGAGGAGTCCCAGAAGGAAGAGGAATAATACTTCTTTTGACTTTAGTACAGCTTTGATACAAGCTACAGGCATAGAAAAATCGTTCGGTACCCTTAAGGTTCTTAAGGGTATCGATTTTTCTGCCTCAGACCGCGAAGTGGTGAGCATCGTGGGTGCCAGCGGAGCCGGCAAATCCACGCTGCTCTCTATTCTCGGTTCTCTTTCACGTCCCGATGCCGGTCAGGTCTTGATTGGCGGCACGGACATTTTCTCTTTGGGAGAGAAGCAGCTGGCGGCATTCAGAAACCGCCAGATAGGCTTTGTATTCCAGTTCCATCATCTCCTGCCGGAGTTTACCGCTATGGAGAACGTGCTGCTTCCTGCAATGATAGGTGGCAAGTGCGACGCGGCGGTAAAAGAGCGGGCCCGTACACTCTTTGAAGACCTCGGAGTGTCTGCCCGCATGACTCATAAGCCCGCTGAGATGAGTGGAGGCGAGCAGCAGCGTGTGGCTGTTGCCCGCGCCCTTATTAATTCCCCGGCTGTGCTGCTGGCCGACGAACCCAGTGGCAATCTGGACAGCGTTACCCGCGCAGAATTGCATAAGATGTTCTTCACCCTGCGCGACAAATACGGCATCACCATAGTGATAGTGACCCACGACAAGGAGCTGGCCGCGATGAGTGACCGGACTCTGGAGATGCGGGACGGCCTTTTTATATAGTGTTCGCATTTAAACGCTTTGCTGTAAAGGACGACCGCTGCGCAATGAAGGTAGGGGTCGACTCGGTTTTGTTCGGTTCCTGGATGGATGTTAACGGGGCAAGGCGGCTGCTGGACGCCGGTTGCGGCAGCGGCCTGTTGGCTTTGATGGCGGCGCAGAGGCTTTCTGAGGCAGGAGCTTCTGGTTTTTATATCGATGCGATAGATATCGAATCGGGTGCGGTTGCAGACTCGGCCGATAACTTTGTGGCATCTCCGTGGGTGGCGCATTTGTCTGCCCGGCAGGTTTCGCTCCAGGACTTTGCAGATGAGGCTGATCCAGCCAGTTACGATTTAATCTTCTGCAATCCCCCTTATTACGACGACAGTCCAACTTCTGGCAGCGTCTCGCGTGATACTGCCCGCAGTACAGATACTCTCAGTCGCAGAGATCTGTTGTTTGCCGCCTCAAAACTACTCACAGACCGGGGCCGGCTGTCGCTTATACTTCCGTTTGACCAGGGGAAAAAGATGATTCTTGAGGCAACCCTTTTTGGCTGGTTCATGACGCGCCAGTGTTTTATCAAAACCAAATCCACCAATCTGCCGAAGCGTCTGATGCTGGAATTCTCCCCATCGCCCGGGACACGTATGGAGACAGAAACGCTCGTCCTCGGGAACGAGCGTTATCGTGAGCTTACTTCTGGGTTTTATCTTTAACCTCTTTTGAGTCCTTTGGTCCTTTTGGCCCCTTAGGTCCTTTGGGTCCTTTTGGCCCTTGGGGGTCATTGGGAACAGGCCCATTATGTCCGTTGCCAGCTTTGAATCTACTGAAGAGATGCTGGCGGAAACCTTCTTCTGCAGCGAACAGGGCAGCGACTTTCTTCATGGGCAGGACCTTTTTAAATTTCTCTGTGTATTCTGCCATCAATGCTGTCTCCTGCTGGCGAGCAGCCACCAGGCTGGCAATAGCCGCGGAGGCCTCGTCGTCGCTCAATTCTTTGTTCTTACGAATCTTGTCAAGTGCTGTCATCGCTGCACGGTGAGCCTCATCGGCGGCTTTGCTGTATTCGTTGTACACGGGCCAGAAAACCTGTGCCTCTTCTACGGTGAGGTCCATCTCATTAGTGAGGAATGCAACTTTTTCTGCCTGGAATTTTTCCTGCATTTTCTCATGCTTGGGGCACTCTTTCTCCTGGGCAAATGCTCCCAGGCTTATTGCTGCCAAAAGGCAGATTGTCATAAGTTTTTTCATATCGCTTGTTGATTATTAATTATTCGGCTTCCGCCAGCTGCTCGTAGAGATAGGCTCCGAAGACGCCGTTGTAGGCCAGGTATTCTATGATTGCTTCTTGGGAGATGTCTTCTGCCTCCTCTTTTGAGGCATACTCTGCTATGCTCTCTGCGCTGAGGTCGAGATATTCCGGAATGGCATTCAGAATCTCGTCATCTGCGTCTGCGGTAGCATCCGGCTGCAGGGGTGTCCAGAGCAGCAGGCTTGCGGCAACTATTGCGGCCAGGCAGGCAGCGGCTATGGCGGGCCACCACTTACCCGGTGTGAACCGGACGGTGCTGTGCTGCTGCTTGCCGCTGGTGGCTACACGCTGCATCACCCTCTCGCCAAGGGTATCGAAATAACCCTCGGGGACGGTCATCGGAGCTTTCCTGAGCTCTTCGTTCTGCAAGATGTCGTCTCTTTTTAA
Source organism: Bacteroidales bacterium (assembly GCA_017529425.1). Lineage (GTDB taxonomy): Bacteria > Bacteroidota > Bacteroidia > Bacteroidales > UBA932 > Equibacterium. The sequence continues at coordinate 39,015 of JAFXNQ010000024.1, forward strand.
CATACCGTTTTTAAAAATCTCCGTCTTATTAGACTCGCGTTATACAGAAAGGTTTAATAATCAATATCAATTCGTGTCTTGACGTATTCCAGCACCTTGTTGTAGGCGTGGTGGTAGGAGGCCTTGAGGGCTCCGGTGGAAGTGCCCATCGCCTTTGAAATATCTTCGTAAGGGGTCTCGTTGTAATACCGCTCGCAGAATACCACCCTCTGCTTTGGCGGCAGGGAGGCGATGGCCTGAAGCAGCAGCCGCTGCAGCCTGTCGCCGTCAAAGTTGCGGTCGGCCTTTAGCCGTGCCGCCATCGCCTCCGGCTCGGTGGACATAGTAGCCGTGGTATCAATCTTCTTGCGGTTCAGGAAGGTGATGACTTCGTTGGTGGCGATGCGGTAGAGCCAGGTATAGAGGCCGCTGTCACCGCGGAAGCGGTCCATTGCGCCCCATGCCTTCACAAAGGTCTCCTGCAGCAGGTCGTCGGCATCCTCGTGTACAATCACGATTCGGCGTATATGCCAGTAGAGGCGTTCACCGTAGATTTTAACTACCTGGTTGAACGCCTCTTCCTTAGCTCCGGACCTGTACAGCCGGATTATGTCAGAATCTTCGATCAATTATTTCAACATCGCCTTGACCTGATTATAAACGTTTTCTGCGGTGAAGCCCAGCTTCTGGTCAAGGACTTTGTAGGGAGCTGAGAAACCGAAGCTCTCAAGTCCAAATACCTTGCCATTTGCACCCACAAGACCTTCGAGGTTCACGGGAAGGCCGGCGGTGAGGCCGAATACCTTCTTGCCTGCGGGGATAACGCTCTGCTGGTATGCCTTTGTCTGGCTGCGGAACAGCCCCTCGGAAGGGGCCGAAACGATGCGAACCTTCACGCCGTCCTTGCGGAGCAGTTCTGCACCTGCTACCAAGGTAGAAACTTCGCTGCCGGATGCGACCATAATCACATCGTAACGGTCGTCGCTGCCTGCAACCACGTATGCACCCTTGGCAACCTGGCTGTAATCGTTGCCCTCCGGCAGGTTGGTGATGTTCTGGCGGGAAAGGATGAGGCAGGTAGGGGTTGATGTATTCTCCATAGCGAGCTTCCAGGCCACGGTGGTCTCCTCAACATCTGCAGGACGCAGTACCAGAGTGGAGTTCTTGCCGTGATGGTTTTTGAGTTTCTCCATCAGGCGGATCTGTGCCTCCTGCTCTACAGGTTCGTGGGTCGGACCGTCTTCACCTACGCGGAATGCGTCGTGGGTCCAGATGAATTTCACGGGAGTCTCCATCAGCGCTGCCATACGGATAGCGGGTTTCATGTAGTCTGAGAATACGAAGAATGTTCCGCAAGCGGGGATAACGCCGCCGTGCAGTGCCATACCCAGGCAGCAGCAAGCCATTGTGAGCTCTGCCACACCGGCCTGAAGGAATGCACCGGAGAAGTCACCGGCTTTGAGGGCGTGGGTCTTCTTGAGGAAGCCGTCGGTCTTGTCGGAGTTGGAGAGGTCTGCGGAGGATACTATCATGTTCTCTACCTGCTCTGCGAGAGCACCCAGCACTGTGCTGCTGGCTGCGCGGGTTGCTGCACCTGCTTTCTGCTGGATAGCAGCCCAGTTGACCTCAGGAGCGGCTCCGCTGAACCATTTCTCAAGTTTAGCGGCCTTGTCGGGATTAGCCTTTGCCCAAGCGGCCTTGACAGCTTTGCGCTCTGCCACGATTGCGAGCAGCTCTTTGCGGCGGCGGTTGTAGAGCCTCTTCACGTTGGGGAATACCTTGAAGGGGTTCTCAGGGTCACCGCCAAGGTTCTTGATGGTATTGACGTATGCGTCGCCACCAAGGGGTGCGCCATGGGTTGCACAGCAATTCTCGTAGCTGCTGCCGTCTGCTTTGCGTGCTCCCTTGCCCATTACGGTGTGGCCTATAATCAGGGTCGGAGCGTCCTTAACGGCCTGAGCCTTCTTGAGGGCGCGACGGATCTGCTGAACATCGTTGCCGTTGATCTCGAAGACCTTCCAGCCCCATGCCTGATATTTCTTGGCGACATCTTCGCTGGTAACATCCTTAACCTCCGTAGAGAGCTGGATATCGTTGCTATCGTAGAACATGATCAGGTTATCCAGCTTCAGGTGACCTGCAAGGCGTCCTGCGCCCTGGGAAATCTCCTCCTGGATACCGCCGTCGGAAATGTATGCATAGATGGTCTGGTTCATCACCTCTTCGCCCAGGCGTGCTGCCAGGAACTTGGCTGCGATAGCGGCGCCCACTGCAAAGGTATGACCCTGACCCAGAGGACCGGAGGTATTCTCAATACCGCGCTCCACGCAAACTTCCGGGTGACCGGGTGTCGGGCTGCCCCACTGGCGGAACGCCTCAAGTTCACGCAGTTTGAACTTGCCGGTCAGGGCAAGGGTGGAATAGAGCATCGGGGACATGTGTCCGGGATCGAGGAAAAAGCGGTCACGGCTCTCCCAACGGGGATTTTCGGGGTCATAAACCAAAAATTCGGAGAAGAGTACGTTAATAAAATCTGCACCGCCCATGGCGCCGCCCGGGTGGCCAGAATTTGCTTTTTCAACCATAGATGCCGCGAGAATACGGATATTGTCCGCAGCGAGATTCATTGTAGAGATTCTGTTCATATCTGGGTTGTTTTGTGTATTTGTCTATGTGTAGTTTACGAACCACAAAAGTAATGAAAAAAGCAGTTATCTTCTAAGAAACCGAACCTATTCTTGTGGTGGCAGGCTCCGCATTGGACATTAAAGAGCATTAATATCAAATAGCTGGTTTTTCTTTGTTATAATAAAACTGTTGAGACAAGTGTTGTTATAAGGATAGCGACTTGCTGGAAATTCCGACGCAAAGTGACCCCATGGTCGTGAAAGAGAAATCATAAGCAGAATGCAAATTGGAGCTGTTTTCGTCCCTACAGCCTGCATTTCTGGTTCTGATGAAAAGGCAAGTTAACGGGGGTCAATTACATATAGCGAAATCCCTTGATTGTCCCACAAAACTCCACTCCATGCCCAAGACTGTAAGCACGTATTCCAAACATTGTGCGAAAGCAAAGCAAATTATTCCCGATAGTTATAAAAGCTTATGTCGATGCCGTAGCGTTCGCGGTAGAAAACCAGCGCATGGCTGTCAGTTAGATTAACCGCATAGTGATGCAATTATTAACAATCCGTCAGATGATAGAACGGGAAGCCGTTCATTCAATTTGACAAAGCAGATTTGTTATTTGTTCTACAATACTATTGATAAAACTCTGATCGAATTCAAAGGAGTACCGGAGAGATCCGCGACTTCCTGCATAAACCCTAACATTCGCGTTTATATGTCCCGTTGTCTCTAGACTTAAAGAGATGATGACTTCTCGCTCAATAGACGTAAATGTATAGTCATATAATTGAAAGGAGGACATTGATTTAAGAGCTTCAGCAAAACGGTTTAGCTCAGCAATAGAATACCAAACATTCAAGTTAGCCATAAACGGATGATGCCAAATCTCTATCGTGAATAAAATCTCTTTAATCAAATCCGTTTTACATTGTTGGAAACGTATCTCGACGTCACCGTCGGAATTATATAGGAGGAGAAACATATTAGAGTTATTTAGCGTAGAAACATCTATGGAATACAAAACCATCACTATTAATACCTATGGTGTAAATACCAGAATTGCCATTGATTGTCCCTGGATAGTAATAAAACATTGCCCCATCACTAAGTCTAAAGTCGGCAGCACCATATTGAATAATAATATCATCAAAAGAAATAGGATAGTTATGATAAAGGTCAGTTTGGGTATATACTCGAGGACGGTATCCCTTTATCAGTGGTCTTTTTATATTTAATTGTGGTTGTAGATCAGATGGGTCAAAATCTGAGACTTGACTTGCTTCATAGCGGATTCTAATATCATCTGGGAAGTCGCCTAACTCAGAAGCTTTGGGGATGGTCGGCTCTTTGATTTTGACGGGACTATCATTTCTCACAGTTTGCTGCGATAAATCTATTGTAGTGCGAGGTTCCTTTCCTGTCCAAAAATTCTTACCGTCAAGTTTTGCAGATATGCCTTGCATGATTCCCCCCATTGCCGCCCCGGATAGCATACCGAGCGCCATGCCCTGAGCACCGGCATTAAAGGCTCCGTCGAGAGTTCCGGTAGATAACGCACCAAACCCCAATCCGTTGATGGCACCTGCGGCAGCTCCGGAGAACGCCCCGGTTATTGCGCCGCCGACGAACCCTCCATATCCTGCTGCAGCCACAACTGGCGCAAGGGCGGTGGCAACATAGCCGCCCGCAAACGCAGCAGCACCTCCTATTGCAGATCCAGCAGCAATGCAACCGAACATATCCCAACCCGACAACCCTTTGGCCTGACCAATCTTATATCCTTGTATACCACCGAAAGTGGCCCCGATAATAGCTCCTGTAACAAGAATCATCGTGGTTGTTATCACGAACTCCCCGTCCGGATCATTATACTTCAGTGGATTGTTGAGGCAATACGCATATCGGTTGAAGTTTATAGGGAGGTCGGGAGCCTGGATGAACGGATCCGGGGAAAGGAACCGCCCGAGGATAGGATCGTAGAGACGGGCGTTCATGTTGACTAGACTGAAGCTGTCAAGGTACTCATGACCGCACCATCCACGCCACAGATAGGAGGACGGCGTGCCGCTGCCCCAGGCTCCGTATGTTTTCTTCTCTAATGATGTCCCGCTGGA
>JAFXNQ010000025.1 GCA_017529425.1 Bacteroidales bacterium
CAAAGGCCGATGATACTTCTCAGCGAACCGCTCCAGAAACATCTGCGCCAGAGGCACAATATCTTCCTTTCGCTCCCTGAGTGCAGGCAAGGCGATATGAACGGTATTGATGCGATAATACAGATCCTCCCGGAACCGGCCTTCACGCACCAACTGCACCAAATCCATATTGGTAGCGCAAATCAAGCGGATGTTGATGGGCTTCGCCTCATTGCCGCCCACCCGGACGATGCTCCGGCTTTGAATAGCACGTAGCAGTTTTGCCTGCAGGTGCAGAGGAATATTGCCGATTTCATCCAGGAACAACGTCCCGCCATCGGCCTGTTCAAATTTGCCAACGTGGTCTGCATGTGCGTCCGTAAATGCTCCCTTGACGTGGCCGAACAGTTCGCTCTCAAACAGTGTCTCCGTAATGGCACCTGCATCCACGGCAACCATCAGCTTCCCGCTCCGGAGACTGTGTGCATGAATCTCCCGGGCCAGTACATCCTTGCCGGTACCGTTCTCGCCGGTAATCAGGACTGTGGCGTCCGTCGGGGCAATCTTGTCGATGGTCTTCCGGATGACTTTCATCGCAGGAGAGGAACCCCAGAACATCGGACTCTCCGCCGTTATGGCCTGCTCCGACCGGGCATCCCGATTCATTGCCCTCCTGGCCTTATCCCGGGCTGCAGTGAGAACCTCAATCAGCTTCTCATTATCCCAAGGCTTCACAATGAAATCAAACGCCCCACGCTTCATACCTTCAACGGCAAGGGTGATGTCAGCATAGGCAGTAAAGAGTACCACTTCCATCTCCGGCATTATCTTCTTGATTTCCCCAACCCAGTAGAGGCCTTCGTTGCCCGTATTGATAGAAGTGTTGAAATTCATATCCAGCAGCACAACATCAGGCCGGAACTGTTCCAGCGATGATACCAGCGTCGCCGGCGAGGGAATCGTCTTAACCTGAGCAAAATGCATCGGCAACAAGATCTCCAGCGCCCGGCGAATCCCCAGGTTGTCATCAACCACCAATATTTTTCCAACTTTAGCAGCCATCCCAAAAACCAAAGATAACAGACATGCACGGCCCGGCCGCTATACGCTCAGTATCTTGGTTATCTCATACCAGCTGCGGTCAATGGCATTATGTCCGCTGATGGCATCGTCGAAGGGTGTGTAAACGGTCTTGCCGTTTACACGTCCGATCATCACGCCGCTCTGTCCGTCAAGAAGCGCACAAACCGACTCATAGCCGTAGATGCTGGCCAGCACGCGGTCCGAACATGACGGAGAACCGCCGCGCTGGATGTGGCCCAGCGTAGTAACACGAACTTCATAGCTGGGGATCCGCTCCTTGACCTGCTTTGCGACCTCTGCCGCACTCCCCAGATGGCCACCCTCAGCGACCACCACAATACCGGAAGTCTTGTTTTTGCGTCGGCCTATCTTAAGATAATCTACCAGAGAATCGATATCTTTCTGAATCTCTGGAATCAGCGTCACCTCACTGCCGGTTGCAATACCTGTATGAAGCGCTATGAAACCGGCATCGCGCCCCATAACCTCAACGAAGAAAACCATGTCGTGGCTGTGGGCGGTGTCGCGAATCTTGTCAATTGCATCCATTGCGGTGTTGATGGCAGTGTCAAAGCCGATGGTGAAGTCGGTACCGTAGATATCGTTGTCTATGGTTGCGGGTATGCCGACCACCGGATACCCGAAGTCCTTGAAGATATCATTTGCCCCCCTGAAACTGCCGTCGCCGCCTATCACCACAAGCGCGTCGATACCAGCCTCTTTCAAGCCATCGACTGCCTTGCGCCTAACCTCAATATCCTTGAACTCCGGGCAGCGGGAGGTGTGGAGTATCGTGCCGCCAAGATTGATAATCTTTGAAACTGATTTCGACTCCATTGGGACAAAATCGCCCTCTATGAGCCCCTGATAGCCGCGCATGATTCCCACGACCTCAAGTTTATAAAAAATGGCGGTGCGTACCACGGCACGCAGTGCCGCATTCATCCCGGGCGCATCGCCGCCCGATGTCAGGACACCTATTTTCTTGATTATCTTTTTCATAATGAATCTAATATTCTAAAGTACGAATTCAAAGCCAAGCAATTTGCGCGGGCAAGCCACGTTGAGACGCATATATCCTAGCCCTTCGCGACCGAACATCACGCCGCTGTTAAGGCCGAGACGCAAGCGGTTCACAAAGTAATCCTCAAGCAACTTCTGATCCTTTGGTTGCAGGTCAGTCACATTCTTGCCGGAGAGCTCTGCAAGCAGCCAGCGGCAGTCGAGCCATACCAGGTAAGAAGCATCGGGGCGGACAGGGACAATCAACTGCCTGCCGTCCTTGTCGGTAAATGATGCGCACCTGTTTTCGATGTAAAGTATGTTCTGCTCAATATATGACACCACAGCATCGCGCCACTGGCGGCCATGACGGTAAGCGGCAATTGCACCCAGAGAGGACATTATCCCAGGGTCATTGAACTCATTGGCACCAAGCCAGCGATAAAACGGTTCCCGGATTTCAGCATCGGGTATCAGGCAATACGAACTTGCCAGGCCCGGGATATTGAAAGTCTTGCTCGGCGCACCGAATGTAATGCTGCAAGAGGCCGCCTCGTCGCTCACGGTGGCAAACGGTATATGCTTCCCGCCCCAGAGGTAGAGGTCGCAATGTATCTCGTCAGAAATAACAATCACATTGCGCTCTGCACAAAGAGCAGCCACACGCTGCAGCGTCTCACGGCTCCACGCATATCCGCCCGGATTGTGAGGGTTGCAGAGAATCATCATCTTTACACCGTCCTCCGCGAGCAGTTGCTCCAGATTCTCAAAATCCATATCGCGCCCTTTAAGCGGGTTTCGCAACACGGTGCGTCCATTCCCCTCTGGAACCAGCGTAAACGGGTGATAGACCGGAGACTGCACAATTATCTTGTCGCCCGGCTTAGTAAAGAACTGCACCGCATAAGCTATTCCACGTACAATACCACCCACATAGGTATACCACTCTTTGGAGACATCCCAGCCGTGTTCTGTCAGAATCCAGTCGTGGATAGAATCAAACAACTCGGCTGGCTCACTGCTATAGCCGTATACCCCCTGCTCCAGCACCCCTTTCAGGGCATCAGTAATACATTGGGGAGAACGGAACTCCATATCGGCTACCCAAAGCGGCAGAATATCGCTGCGGCCAAACACCCTCTGCAGTGCATCGTACTTGTAAGCGTGGGTATTTTTGCGGTCTATAATCTCGTCAAAATTGAATTCCATAGGTCTTATTTTTTGAGGAATGGCTGGTATGCCGCCACTGCAAGCGCATCGCACCTCTCGTTCTCCGGATGGCCGGCATGTCCCTTTATCCAGTTAAAGGTAACGTGATGTTTATTGTAAATATCGATGAATCTTTGCCAAAGGTCGGGATTAGCCTTCTTGGCGAACCCCTTCTTGACCCAGACCCACAGCCATCCCTTGGTAACGGCATTCACCACATAAGAAGAATCGCTGAATACCTGAACATCAGCGTTATCCCACTTTATTGCCTCCAGTCCGACAATAACAGCGAGAAGTTCCATCCGGTTGTTGGTGGTCTGCTCGAACCCCTCCGAGATCTCCTTCTCATAATCTCCGCAACGCAAAACCACCCCATATCCACCTGGGCCCGGGTTTCCAGAGCAGGCACCGTCGGTATAGAGATATATGGTCTGGCGGGGCATATTACTCCGGAAGATAAGTACGGTCAGGGGCGTTCTTGGTTTCGAAAACCTTTATCTCCAAAGGATTGGCAGTAATCTCGCCATAGATTTGACGGTGTTTGCAGATATCAATAGCCATAAAGATTGCACACATCATCGACCGTGCGCTGGCCTGGTTCTTGCCGGCGATGTCATAGCCTGTGCCGTGGTCGGGCGAAGTACGCACCACAGGCATACCTGCGGTGAAGTTCACCCCGTTGTCAAATGCCAGGGTCTTGAACGGAATCAGCCCCTGGTCATGATACATGGCCAGCACTGCATCAAACTTACAATAGAAATCAGTCCCAAAGAAACCGTCTGCAGAATAGGGTCCGAAAGCCAGGATACCTTTCTCTTTAGCCATTTCAATCGCGGGGACAATCACATCTATCTCTTCCCTGCCCAGAGTACCGCCGTCCCCGGCGTGGGGATTGAGCCCCAGCAGGGCAATCTTGGGCTTCTCTACGCAGAAATCGCGCTTCAACGACTGGTTCATCACCTCCAGTTTGGAGACTATAAGGTCGGTTGAGAGCACCTCCGCCACTCTTGACAACTGCGTATGGTTGGTGGCAACCCCTACCTTGAGCCGCTCGCTGCACATGAACATCAGCGTTTCATTCCCGGGGAACTGGGCCGTAAAAAACTCAGTATGACCAGTAAAACCGAAATCGGCATCAGCCATAGCGTGTTTATTGATAGGTGCCGTAACAAGGGCGTCAATTGCACCGCTTTTGAGATCGGCGACCGCCGCCTTGAGCGAGGCGAGGGCCGCAGAGGCACCCTCTTTGGTAGCCTGACCGAATTCTATATTGTAGCTGTCAGGAACGCAGTTCACTATGTTAACTCTTTTGGCCTTGGCGTCCCGGGCAGAAGCCACCACATTGGTATTGATCTGCTCCGCCTCCGGTATCAGTTTTTTATTGTAACCGAAAAATTTGGATGAGCCATAAACCACCGGCACCATCATATCCATCATCCTGGGGTCGCTTAGTGCCTTGATTATTACTTCATATCCAGTTCCGTTGGAATCACCCTGGGTAATCCCTATCGTTATCATCTTAGACATAATTTCAATTCTGTATCAAGGCAAATATAGCGATTTTATTTAACTTTGGGATTACTATGGCCGGGTATATATTGGACAGCGAAATCAAGTTTCTGCCGGGGGTAGGTCCCAAGCGGGCCCAGCTTCTGGAGAAGGAACTTGGCATAAAATGCTTCCGTGACCTGCTGTACACCTTCCCTTTCCGTTACGTTGACCGCAGCAAATTCTACGCTATCAAAGAGATAGATTCTGCCAGCGCCTATATTCAGCTGCGCGGCACAATCAAGAGCATATCCCTGGCCGGGGCGGGCAAAGCCACCCGGCTGATTGCTATACTGGGTGATGGTACGGGCTATATTGAGCTGGTTTTCTTCAAGGGGATAAAGTGGATTCAAGATAAACTGCAGGTCGGCCAGGAGTATGTGGTTTTTGGCAAGCCCTCCGTTTTCAACGACCGCTACAATTTTGTCCATCCGGAGATAGAGCCGGTAACGGCCGCAACGGCCAGCGGACGCTCCGCTATCACCGGCGTCTATTCAAGTTCAGAAAAACTACAGAGCGGCGGCATCTCCAACAAGACCTTCACGCAGTTGCAGCAGAAACTCCAGGGGCTGGTTGCGGGCAGGATAACCGAGACACTGCCGGATTATCTACGGCAGGAGAAGAGGCTGATACCGCTGGATAAAGCCCTGCACGACATCCACTTCCCGCCTGATATGTACAGTCTGGAGCAGGCCCGCCGCCGCCTCAAATATGAAGAGCTGTTCTATCTCCAGCTCTCCCTGGTAAAGCAGAAATTCATAAAGATGCGCGACGCCAAAGGGGTAATGCTCCCCCGTATAGGTGAAGCCTTCAATTATACATACTCTCACCTCCCCTTCCCCCTTACCGGTGCGCAGAAAAGGGTGCTGAAGGAGATTCGTGCCGATGTCACCAGCGGCCGGCAGATGAACCGCCTGCTACAAGGCGACGTGGGCAGCGGCAAGACCCTGGTGGCCATATTCTCCGCCCTGCAGGCCATTGACAACGGCTATCAGGCTTGCATCATGGCCCCCACAGAGGTACTTGCCACACAGCACTATAACGGCATTTTTCGCTATATCGACCCTGAAAAGGTAAAGGTAGCCCTGCTCACCGGCAGCACCAGAACAAAAGAGCGGCGAGAGATTTACGAGGGGCTGGCAAACGGTACCATAAACCTGGTGTTCGGCACCCACGCACTTATTGAAGACAAGGTCCAGTTCCACAACCTCGGCCTGGCCGTGATAGACGAGCAGCACCGCTTTGGCGTGGATCAACGCTCGCGCCTCTGGTCCAAGTCTGAAATTACCCCCCACATACTTGTTATGACCGCCACCCCCATTCCACGGACTCTGGCGATGACACTTTACGGCGACCTGGATGTCTCAGTGATTGACGAACTTCCTCCCGGGCGTAAGCCAATAATAACCACCCACGTCGGGGAGAACCAGCGCCGCAAGGTATATGAATTCATGCGGAAGGAGATTGACGCAGGGCGCCAGGTTTTCGTGGTGTATCCACTTATAAAAGAGTCAGAGAAGATGGACTATGAGAACCTGGAGCAGGGCTATATGAACATCACGGAATACTTTAAGCAACCCGACTATATCACGGCGGTGGTACACGGCCGGCAGACCCCGGAGAACAAGGCTTTCGACATGAACCTGTTTATTAGCGGCAAAGCCGACATTCTTGTCTCTACATCGGTAATCGAGGTCAGGGTAGATGTCCCCAACGCCTCGGTAATGGTGATAGAAAGTGCGGAACGGTTTGGTCTGGCACAGCTGCACCAGCTTCGCGGCCGCGTGGGGCGTGGCGCAGAGAAGTCGTACTGCATACTTATGACCGGTTACAAGCTCAGCAATGAATCCCGTCAGCGCATTGATATGATGTGCTCTACCAACGACGGCTTTGAACTGGCAGAGGCCGACCTCAAGATGCGCGGCCCCGGTGACTTTGAGGGGACCCGGCAGAGCGGACTGGCAATAGACCTGCACATCGCCAATCTGGCAAAGGATTCACCCATGATGGAAGAGGCCCGCGGCGACGCGATGGACATCCTCTCTGAAGACCCTCTGTTAGAACAGCCAAAGAATAAATTGTTGGCTGATAATCTCAAGAGTATCAACAAACAAGTAATAGACTATTCAAAAATATCTTAGAAAACAAATGAAATACATAGGCGCACACGTATCTGCGGCGGGCGGCGTCGAGAACGCCCCGCTGCGGGCACACGAAATAGGAGCCACTGGCTTCGCCCTCTTCACCAAGAACCAGAAGCAGTGGAGCTCACCGCCCCTCTCTGCCCAGAACATAGAACTGTTCAAACAGCGGTGCAGCGAATTTGGTTATCCCCCCTGTTCCATACTCCCCCACGACGGCTATCTGATTAACCTGGGACATCCCCAGCCAGAGGCGCTGAAGCGATCCCGGGAGGCTTTCTGCGACGAGATGAGCCGCTGTCAGGCGCTGGGTTTGGACCGGCTCAACTTCCACCCCGGCAGCCACCTGAACGAAATCAGCGTGGATGAGTGCCTGAGCCGCATTGCCCAATCAATAAACATTGCGCTGAGCAAGACAGACGGGGTCACCGCGGTGCTGGAGAACACCGCCGGACAAGGCTCCAACCTGGGATTCCGCTTTGAGCACCTGGCCCAGATAATCTCTCAGGTAGAGGACAAGAGCCGCGTCGGAGTCTGCATTGATACCTGCCATGCCTTCGCAGCCGGATACGACTTTAACGCATCCCACGTCCTGTTCGAGGAGGCTGGTATAGCCATGACAGAGGCCGATGTAAAAGGGGCTGTGGTGCTTAAGGGATATGAGAACATAATAGTCTCCTTTGACCGCATAGTAGGGCTGAAATACCTCCGCGGAATGCACCTCAACGACGCCACAAAACCCTCCGGCAGCCGTGTCGACCGACACAGCTCCATAGGCAAAGGAGAGATTGGCGAGTCACTGTTTGAATCTCTGATGAAAGATGAACGTCTGGATGGGATACCCTTCATACTGGAAACCCCCGACGAGACCCTTTGGCCGGCGGAGATAGCACAACTTAAACTCTGGGCTAGTCGTAAATAAACAGTGGAGAGGCCTCGCGGCGAGGCAGGGCATACAGGGTAATCTCCTCTCCCCCTACAGAGTTCAAAGCGGCACGGGCGCTCTCAAAAGCCAGCGAAGGGGTATTGTTGTTTGCACTCAGATGGCACAGGAACACCGATTTGAGCCCCTCGTGGCAACTGCGGCGGAGCAGGTCGGCCGTCTGCTCGTTTGAGAGGTGGCCGTGTTCCTCTGCAATCCTCTTCTTCAACTCCGGGGTATAGGGTCCGGTGACAAGCATCCCAGGGTCATAGTTGGACTCCACAATCAGATGAGACGCCATGCGGCAGTACTTTACAACGTCGTCGGTAACTTTGCCGACGTCGGTCACAAAGGTGAAGGTATGGCCAAAGAAATCTATGTAATACCCCACTGTGTCCCGGGCGTCGTGGGGAACAGAGAACGGGATAAACTTGACCCCCATACACTCTGTCACCTCCCCCGGCCTGGTCTCTTTAACACATCCATCAAGTTTGCCGGCAGTGCAGAAATGCCGTTCCAGCACTTTGTGGAGCGCCTCTGTTACAAAAACCACTTTGTGATAACGCTGAGTGAAGCCCCCCAGATAGCGGATGTGATCCATGTGCTCGTGAGTCACAAGCACCATATCCACCTTTGAAAGCGATATGTCGTGCGCATTGAGGCGGCGGTTGATAGTGCGGCCGCCGATACCCAGATCAATCAGCAGCGATACGTTATCGCTGCCTATGTAGTAACAGTTGCCGTTGCTACCGCTGGAGAGGCTAATGAACTTAACCATTCAGCCTCCCAAGTTCATTAGGGGCAAATATCCCCTTCTCTGTAATAATACCGGTGAGCAACTCGGCAGGTGTCACGTCAAAGGCGGGGTTATATACCTTTACCCCTTTTGGCGCCACCGGTTTGTCAAAATACTGGTCGGTAACCTCAAATGCCGGACGCTCTTCAATCACGATATCGTTGCCGGTCTTGGTTTTGAAGTCTATGGTATTGGAGGGGCCCAATGTGTAACACGGGATCCCATAATGTTTTGCCAGGATAGCGAGCATGCAGCTGCCCACCTTGTTTGCGACGTCTCCGTTTGCGGCAATACGGTCACAACCAAAAAAGACTATATCTATCTTGCCGCGGGACATCACGTCAGCAGCCATATTATCGCAGATCAGCGTAACGTCCACGCCCGCCTTGGTAAGTTCATAGGAGGTCAGGCGCGAGCCCTGCAGCATAGGCCTTGTTTCGCATGAGTAAACCTTTGGCATAAGCCCCTTCTGCTGAGCCATATATATGGGACCCAGCGCGGTGCCGTATCTGGAAACTGCCAGATGGCCGGCGTTACAGTAGGTCATAATGCCGATGCCCGGTTTAAGCAGCGAGAAGCCAGCCTCCGATATTGCAAGGCACTTCTGGACATCTTCCAGTTTGATGGCCCGCGCCTCTGCGGTGAGGCGCTCCTTTATCTGCTTTATGGCTGCGTCGGCTGCCATATCCTTGGTCTCCTCAAGAGTCTCATAATAACAGCGTTCCATGCGATCCAGCGTCCACATAAGGCTCACCGCCGTAGGCCGCGATATATAGAGGTAACGCTTTACCCGCAGGAACTCCTTGTCAAAGGATTGCAGGTTGCGCGCACGGAATCGGTTCATACACATTGCCAGGCCAAAAGCGCCCGCGATACCTATTGCGGGTGCACCGCGCACCTTCAGCAACGTGATAGCGTAGAAAACCTGCTCTGCAGTAGTAAGATGTAGAAACTTCTCCTGATTCGGCAGCAAGGACTGATCAAGAATGATCACGTCTCTGCCATTGGGACTGAGCTCCACAGAATCGTATTCAAGAATGTTTCTCATATTAGTACAAAGATAATAAATTTCTATTAATTTTGACTTTATGATAAGAATTCCGGCAACAACCCAACAGAACCTGATTGAGAGCCAGGGCGGTTCTGCAGTCAACCCACCCGTTGACAAAGAGATAATTAACGAGGTTATAGGCGGGGCATCTTCGCTTACCCTGTCAAAAGAGAATTCACTCCGTCTGCTGGATGCGATTGGTATCAGCCGCGAGCGCACTTATATCGCAACAGATTTGGAAGAGGCACGTATTGCCGTCACCGATATAGGCTTCCCCATCAATATAAAAACTGTTTCTGTTTATGAGGCCGACAAGTCTGAGATTGTGGAGAGCATCACCGACCGCAACACCATGCGGCTTGAATTCGGCCGCCTGATGCGGGGCCAGAACGCCAAGGGGATCCTTATCAGCCCGGCTCTCTCCGGTGCTGTGACATACCTCGGCATACGCCAAAAAGAGGGCCTTGGGCATCTGGTGGTGTGCGGGGCAATTACATCAGAAGAGACCAAACCCACCCGGTTCGTTTACTGCACACTTCCTGTAACAAAGACAGAGGCCACTGAGATTTACCAGCGGGTAAAGGGTGATTTCCAGGTAAACGAAGTCATTTTCACCGACACTCTGCGCCGGCTCTCAGCACTGTGCACGGTTGCACCCCAGATAGACAAACTGGATATCTTCCCTGTGATTGTCAGCGCCCGGAGCGTCGTTGCCCTGGACGCATCTGCAACCATCAGGAAAACTATTTGATCTTGAACGAATCTCTCAGGCCGGTAGCCTTGTTCCAGGCACCGTTCTTGGGGTCGTGATAGAAGTAACCCACCCTCTCAAACTGAACTGCGATGCCGCTGCAATCTTCCAGCAGCGCCGGCTCTGCGTATGCGGTCTTCACAACCAGCGAGTTGGGGTTGAGATAATCTTTATAATCCACACCTTCCGGAATAGCACCCATCTGCTCCTCTGTGAACAGCGTGTCAAAAATACGTGCCTCAATGGGTTTAGCGTATTCCTGCGATACCCAGTGGATGGTACCCTTTACGCTGCGCCACTCTCCGGCACCCGGCTTGGATGTGGGGTCGACCTCGCAATGGACGGTGGTGACATTGCCATCCGAATCCTTCTCAAATGATACGCACTTGACAATATAGGTATATTTAAGCCGTACCTCACCGTCGGGTTTCAGGCGGAAATACTTCTTGGGAGCATCCTCCATAAAATCCTCCCGCTCGATATAAAGCTCTTTTGTGAAGGGGATGCGGCGTTTTGCGCCCTCGGGGTCAGCCGGATTCAGGGGAGCGTCAAACCACTCCACTTTGCCCTCTTCCCAGTTGTCAATCACCAGCTTTATGGGGTCGATTACCGCCATATAGCGGTTGGCTCGTTCGTTCAAGTCCTGGCGCAGGCACCACTCCATAAGAGAAAGGTCTATAATATTATCCCGCTTTGCTACGCCAACCTTGTCGGCAAACATACGGATAGATTCTGGTGTATAGCCCCTGCGGCGGATACCGCAGATAGTTGGCATACGGGGATCATCCCACCCCTCTACATAGCCGTTCTTCACCAGTTCCAGCAGTTTGCGCTTGCTCATCACGGTATAGGTGAGGTTCAAACGGGCAAACTCATACTGATGGCTCGGGAATATCTCCAGCTTCTCTATGAACCAATCATAAAGCGGACGGTGTACGTCAAACTCCAGGGTGCAGATAGAGTGCGTGATGTTCTCAATGGAGTCGCACTCGCCATGGGCATAGTCGTACATCGGATAGATGCACCATTTGTTGCCTGTTCGGTGGTGCTCAGCGTGAATGATACGGTACATCAGAGGGTCACGGAACAGCATGTTGGGGTGAGCCATGTCAATTTTTGCGCGCAACACCTTTGCGCCATCGGGATATTTACCATCCTTCATCTCTTCAAACAGCCTGAGGTTCTCCTCAACGCTGCGGTTGCGCCATGGGCTCTCCTTGCCGGGCTGGGTCACAGTGCCGCGCCCCTGCCTTATCTCCTCCTGAGTCTGGTCATCGACATACGCCAGCCCCTTCTTTATCAACACCTTGGCCCATTCGTACAGCTGGTCGAAATAATCAGAGGCATAGAACTCGTTGGCCCATTCAAAGCCAAGCCACTTGATGTCCTCCTTTATGGAATCTACATACTCTGTATCTTCTTTCACGGGGTTGGTATCGTCAAAGCGCAGATTGGTCTTGCCGCCATACTTCTTGGCCAGGCCAAAGTTCAGGCAGATACTCTTTGCATGACCTATGTGCAGGTAGCCGTTTGGCTCCGGTGGGAAACGGGTCATTATGGATTTATGCTTGCCGCTGGCCAGGTCGGCCTCAATGATGTCCTCGAGAAAATTATTAGTACGTTGTTGTTCTTCCATAGCTCATTCACATATAGGTCACAAAAGTAGCAAAAAAGGGGTAATTTTTACTATTTTTGCCCTCTCAATTCTTTATCTGCAAGAAGATGCTCAAATCGATGACGGGCTACGGCAAAGCCGAAACCACCATAAACAACGTAAAGTACATCGTCGAGATACGCTCGCTCAACGCCAAGGCGGCCGACATCACGCTCAAAACCTCCCTGATTCCGCGCGAAAAGGAGATGGAGGTGCGGCAACTGATAGCAAGCCGGCTTAACCGCGGAACGATAGACCTCTACATCACTGTAGAGAAGGGTGCCTGCAGCTCTGCCGCATCTATCCTTAACAAAGATGTTTTCCGTGCATACCTTTCCCAGATTGACGGGGCTTTGAGCGACACCAAATGGTATAACGCCGTCTGCAGTGAATACAGCGCCCCTATAGTGGCAAGCGTCCTCAGGATGAGCGATGTGTATGAAACGGCCAGGGAAGATTTCACCGGCGATTGCTGGGAGCAGCTTTTTGGAGCAATCAAGCAGGCGGTTGAGAATCTGGACGACTTCCGCACCACAGAGGGGACAACTCTCAGGCGCGACGTCACCGCAAATCTGGAGAGCATCGAGAACTACATCCCCAAGGTAGAAGAATTTGAGCAGGAGCGCATCGCAGCCGTGCGCCAGCGCATCGACGCACGCATAGAAGAGCTAAAGGTTCAGGTAGACAGCAACCGCCTGGAGCAGGAGATCATATTTTATATTGACAAGCTCGACATAAACGAAGAGAAGGTCCGCCTGCGTCAGCACTGCCGCTATTTCCGCGAAACGATGGATAACGAGGAGTTTCCCGGCAAGAAACTGGGCTTCATTGCCCAGGAGATGGGGCGTGAAATCAACACTCTGGGCAGCAAAGCCAACCATGCGGAGATCCAGAAGATCGTGGTCAAGATGAAAGCCGAGCTCGAGAAGATCAAAGAACAGTCAATGAATATTTTATAGCGATATGGAGGCACCCGGTACAATTGTTCTTCCCGCTGCGCGCCGCACTGGTGGCAAACCCTTTATGGAGGTGATTGCCGCCCGTCGCAGTTCGCGCGATTTTGACACCAGCCGCGAGCTGGATATTCAGACTCTCTCTGACCTGCTTTGGGCCGCGTGGGGCATCAACCGCACCAAGGGGCGCACCGCCCCCTCTTCTCACAACCGGCAGGAGATTGAGTTGTACGTCTTCCTCAAATCGGGCGTTTACCGCTACAATCCCGTAGAGCACGCACTCGTTATGCACTTGGCAGAGGATCTGCGCGCCGCTACAGGAACGCAGCCGTTCGTGGGTCTCGCCCCCGTGGAGATTGCTCTGGTTTCCGATACCACAAAGATTACCGGCAAAACTCCGCAGGGCATCATTGAAGCGACCTACGCCGACACAGGTTTTATCTGCGAGAATATTTATCTGTTCTGCGCCTCGGAGGGGCTCTCTACCGTAGCCCGCGCCCTGGTTCCCAAAGAGGGACTCGCCGCCCGTCTCTCACTCCCTGAAGGGCATATCATTACTCTGGTACAAACGGTTGGGTATCCGGCAGCACGGGATTAACTCAACTTTCTTAGCACAGTGGCACCGGGGAAACCCCTGTGTTTCAAACATATTTTTCTTCTCGAAGTGTCGACAACGTCCTACAAATTTCCAGGACGTTATTGACACTTTCGGTTATAGTCAGCAACCTCACCAAACCTTGAAAAGGCCGTCGCTATGCTGCGGCGGCACTTACCTCCAGAAACTTCCGTTAAGTTTCGCTTAAATCTCGCCATCAGGCGATAGCGGAGGCTGAGCAGGGCAGAATGTGGAATAGCAAAGCCGGAGCTCGTGAGCGGGATAGCATAGCTCCGGTGGAGCTGTGCAACGAACGAGGGTTCGGGCAGAGCTCGTCATTATAGAGGGCACGGGCGCCCACGGTTTCTTTGAGGTAAGTGCCGACCTCCGACTGCGCGACGGGCAGAAATAGCCGTAGCGTGAAATGGTTTGTGCGGTTTTCGAAGTGAGGCGTTGCTGAGCGTAAGCGAAGCGGCCCGTATCGAAAAAAACGCCGGCCATGCGAGGGATGTCTGAGCGAAGCGAGTCCCCGAGCATAGGCGTTATCGCCAGCAGGCGATAGCGAAGGCTGAGCCGGGCAGAATGTGAAATAGCAAAGCCGGAGCTCGTGAGCGGGATAGCATAGCTCCGGTGGAGCTGTGCAACGAACGAGGGTTCGGGCAGAGCCCGTCATTATAGAGGGCACGGGCGCCCACGGTTTCTTTGAGGCAAGTGCCGACCTCCGACTGCGCGACGGGCAGAGACAGCTGCCCGTCTATCGGTGGGACAGGCACCAGTCGCAGACGCCGCAGGGTTCGCTTTTCTGGCCGAAGTATTCCAGAAGCATCTGGCTGCGGCAGCGGCCCTCGTTCTGGACATAATTGGCGATGGCATCCTGGCGGGCCTTGCTGCGTGCCACCCTGCTGTCATACTCCGTTTTGTCCAGTCTCAGGTTATCCGGATAGAGCCGCTCTGTAGCCAGATATAACACTGGTGATTTAATCTTGGGGATGTAATGAATTATCCTTCTGGAGGCCAACCACTTGAGCTTACTCTCCACCGCCAGGACAGAATACTTCCCCACAGATGCGATACGCTCTTCATCTATCGAAACATAGCCGCTGAAAAGGCCCTCATACATACGCATCAGGACCTTCAGGAAAGTGTCGGTCTCTGTATTGCCAAGCTGGATTCCATACAGTTCGTCCCTGGATACCGACATTGATATCTTTGATGGGATCTCCAGTTCTTCCGTCAATGTCCAGTAGCCCGACATCTCTATATACTTTATTGCGTAGTAAGCCTTGGATACCTGCAACTTATACTGCTTGGCAAACGCCGCAATGTCAAACTTGTAACCCTTGTCACGCCCCTCCTCGTAGGGTATCTTCAAAAAGTTGTGGACCTTCTGATAGATGTCTTTTATATAGTCCAGCGGAGGAAATGTAGTCTGGAGAATCTGCGCAAGGCGCTTCAGGTCGGTAGAATTCCATATCAGCAACGCATAAGACTTCTTTCCGTCGCGGCCGGCGCGCCCCGCCTCCTGAAAGTAAGCCTCCGGCGACTGCGGCATATCGTAGTGACATACAAACCGGACGTCACCCTTGTCAATGCCCATACCAAACGCGTTGGTAGAGACAATCACTCGCTTCTCCCCTTTTTTCCACGCATCCTGCACAGCAGCGCGCACCTTGCCGTTCATCCCGGCATGGTATGCTGCGGCATCTACCCCCTGGCTTGTAAGGAAAGCGGTGACCTCCTCTGCCGTGCGACGCCTGGCGACATACACTATCCCGGAGCCCTGGACACCATTGCACACCTTGAGCAGCTGCCCCAGTTTGTTCTCACACTTGCGGGCGCTGTAAGAGAGGTTGGGCCTCTCAAAGCCGCTCACCAGCAGATTGGGCTTATCAAATCCCAGCCGGGCCATAATATCTTCCGCCACATCCTCAGTAGCGGTTGCGGTGAGGGCAATGACCGGCACTTTCGACGGGAATGCGGTACCGGCAATCTTGCTGCGGACTTCGCTGATCATAAGGTAATCCGGACGGAAGTCATAGCCCCACTGCGAGATGCAGTGCGCCTCGTCCACCACCAGATAGTTGATATTCATCTTTGCAGCGCGAGCCAGAAAGAGGTCGGTGCGCAAGCGCTCGGGAGATACATACAGAAACTTGTAATCGCCATACACGGCATTGTCAAGGGTGGCGTCTATCTCGCGGTAACTCATTCCCGCACACACCAGCAACGCCGGAATCCCCCGCCTGCGCAGGTTCTCCACCTGATCTTTCATCAGCGCAATCAGCGGCGACACCACAATGCATATCCCCTCCTTCATAAGGGCCGGCACCTGAAAGCAGATGCTCTTCCCTCCCCCTGTCGGCATCAGCGCCAACACATCCCTCCCCGCCAAAGCCTCCGAGATAATCTCCTCCTGCTTAGGCCGGAACCCTTCATACTCCCAGTATTTCTTCAGCGTCGCTAACATACCTATGCGCTATCTTTCCAAAGGTAACTATTTTTCACCAATCCACTTAATCTGCCGCCTCTGCTTTCCATGACATTCTTCCTGCAAGATCTTTAGCAAATTCCAAATCCTTCGCGGGCAAACGCAAGGTTATTGTGGACATGTTACCATAACAATTGCCATCTGGTTCAGACAGATAGACAATGCCCCTATCTTTGCCACTGCGTTGTATTGCAGGACTATGTCCGGCATAAGATTGCTTCACGGCTTCGTCCAGCACCTGCTTCACAAAAGCATTGATAGTAATCCCTTCCGCCTTGGCAATTAGTGCAAGTTCCCGATGAGTAACCGGTGAGATACGAACATTAAATGTTCCCGTGTAACTCTTGTCAGGCTTTACCCCATGTTCTTCGCAAAATATGAGATAATCATCAACTGCCTGTTCAAATGCAGCCGTAAGGTCTGCCACCGATTCACCTTCATAATTCACCAAACCATCTATCCCTTCTATTTTGCCGAAAAATACCTTGTCGGCTTCATTATAAGCAACAGAACCTATATACCCTTTATATTTTAATGTATTCATAGCTCTATATCTCGACTAGACAAATGTAACTAAAATTTAGTTGCAAATAAATAATGTCTCTGCAATTAATTGCGACATGCGCAAACACATGCGACAATTTCTCAATAGTTACTACCTTCCGCTCGGCGCAGATGCCTCCGCTTGCAATTCTTTCTGGGCAATAATCTGCCCTTGAAAGAATTCAAGCTACGGACTATATCTGCGCCTTCGCTCTGTCGCCAGCAGTCCCGCCAAAGCGCTACACGATATTAAGAGGCTCCACGAAACGGCGCGGGCGCATCACCCCCATCGTTCCTAAAGCCCAAGTGACGAGCACTGCCGCATGGGACGGGTTTGACCAAGCGCATCTAAGCGCTTTGGCGGGACGGACAACTCAAATCGCTTATTAAGAATTATATGCTTTTAACCTTGGATAATAGCAATGGCATAGCCTCGTTTACATACGTTAAGAATAGAAAGTGTAGCGGCCTGAGATACGCTTTTTGTGATAATAATAAGCGCATTGAGAGGAAAGAATCATATGATGAGGTATTTTAATGCTCATTTAAACATTTTTCCATTTCAGATGCAATACATAAAATGTTATCTCTATCAACTGACTTCAGTGAATTAGCTTTCTTTCTTAATAACATAACGAGTTCTTTCATAGATTCTATCTCTTCTGACGACGAACGCGATGCCCCATTATATGCCAAAAAGTTATTATACAGTTCTACTTTAATTGCATTACTTAACGAGGATATTCTATTTGCAGCAATTCTAAGATTCACGCCAGAGAAAATATTAGCATTTGAATCCTCGAGGCCAAGAATTTCATCTCGCCTATGAATAAGATGTGTAACATCTTCAAGGCTATGGTCACGTAATGTCTCCCAGACTCTTTTACAGGTTTGTCTTCTAAATTCCGCTCGAAACAACTCTATGCGTTTGGCACAGTAGGCCGTCAATCTTCTGAACACTGGCAGTCCGCTTCCAGAATAGGCTTTGCCATATGCAGATTCATATGAAAAGTATATAGAGGAGTCCAGTGGAGATGCAGCATTACTTATGATGTTATCTATCGTCTTTTTGCTATCTCGTAACACCTCTTTGGTATTTATTCTTAGCACCTTGGAATTGTTTATTCGGAATAGAACACCTGCAGAATGCAACAGTGTAGGAATATTATCTATATCTCCCCGGGCTATATTACGCCTTACAACAGAAACGTATCGCAGAAGTTCTTCATTTTCAAGATTAGAATAGAACCAAAGCCGCTCCCAATCTTTTTGAGTCGCATTTTTGAAGAACATATTCTTCTCGAGAATACCATCAAAGTTGACTATAAAACCATCTGTAAGGAACTGACATATAGAGGAGGTAGGCAAAGAATAATGAGAAGAGTATATCCCATATTTTGACAAACATTCTGAATATTTATCTCTTTTAGTAGCCTCATTGCGCTCATCGAGAAAGGGCCTAAAACTTTGATACTCTTTAATTTCCATATTACCAGAAGACAATTCAAAAGAACAAATCAGGAAGTATGCGAGCACATTTTTTACAAACTCCTGATATACATCATTTTGTTCTTTGTACTTATCATCGATTAGATTGCAAAAGATTCCAAAAGACTGTAAAGCAATCTTGAGAGAACGGAGATTTTGAAGCTTGGATGCAGTAAAGATATCTAGGATCATATCTGTAGCAGTTGCCAGATGAGCATTCTTCGAATCCGAAATAATGCATCTAACTGAATCAGAAACCTCTACATCAAACTTGAAGGTCTGGCCTACTAACTTCTCTTTAATTTGACTATAATGAGCATTCTCACCTGCTTTGGCTACCAACTTTTCTTCATTAGCAATAAGGATTACTTTGCAATTGGAATGCTCGGTAAACTGGTTCAGAATGCCGAACAATTGTTCTGTAGGAACTAGACATCTCTCTAAGTCATCAAATACAAGGATCCGGTTTCCAAGAGCTTTATCATTTTCAATGAATAATTTGATAAAAGACTCAACATCTATAGCGCTCGAAATATCATCAGTTTGGCCATCTCCATTTAAATCAATAATACATTTGGAGACAGCCTTTATCGCCCCACCAAAAACTAATTTGAGAATATTAGCCCCTCGAGAATTAAGTATAGGATATATTTGCTTCCATATAGCGCGATATAGTCCCGAAGTTGCCATATTCCGTTGAGAGAGACATAAATAGGCTTAATTTGAATACTACTTTCAACGCCAATATCGTCCCCCACCCATGATTTCATTAGGTCTTTAATGAAATATGTCTTTCCACTACCCCATTGGCCAGATATGAGGATAGCATAATGGACATTGGCGTCAGAAAGATATGCTTGGATTCCTTTTATGATATTCTCTTTTATTTCATTCATTTGTCAATAAACAATCTGGATTTAACACTTTATTCACAGTATAACAAATAACCAATCCCCAAGGTTCGGGGATTCACAAATTTAGCTATTATTCTTCATTCCCAATGCGACTAAGAATGAGAGTGAAAAAGGGTGTCAATCATGCAAACAACCACCTCTAAAACAAAAGACAGGATAACGGTGCTAATTATAGTATGTTGATAACTTTAGTTAGCATCCATTACTTTGTATAATCGATAATCAAGCACGTACATAATGGAAAAAGAGACCATACTCATTGCGTTTGGACGAAAGGTTCAGGCACTTAGGAAAGAGCGTAACTTGTCCCAAGAACAACTTGCGGACATGGCAGGAGTCCATAGGACCTACATTGGTATGATCGAACGGGCAGAAAAGAATATTACCCTCTGTAATATCGAACGGATTGCTAAAGCATTAGAAGTGGATATAAAAGATATGTTTTAATATGGCTACTGTCATACAAGCTACAATTATTGAAAACACTCGTGCGGATTATCGACGCACGTTGACTGAATTGTTTCTAAATGAATCTAATGGCGTTGCATGGGCTCCAAGCAAATATGAATATCAAGTAGAAACGGATAATGCCGGCAATACCATTTATCTGAAAAGACCTACGAATCTTAACAAGGGTTTTGATTTCGAGGTACGTGTCTCAAACGTTAGATTTAAGCATGTTAGTAAAA
>JAFXNQ010000026.1 GCA_017529425.1 Bacteroidales bacterium
GCCCAGCGAGTCAGATGCATGCGCATGCGTGCATCATCAAAAACTCTTGTCATTGGGGCGAAGCCCTGAAAACACGCCGAAGGCCGTCATAATAATATCGGATGCTAATCCGGGTAGAAAATGCCGCAGCTTGAAAGGGTCGGAGCGGTTTGAGTGAGGGGGCCGGTGCAAGCGATGGAAGCCATGAGGCTTCCATCGTGCTATTTCGCAGCGCCCAAAAATGCCGTTAAAAGCGAGAGATGTCTGAGCGGAGGGGCATTAGCCCTGGAGCGAGTCCTCGAGCTTAGGCATTTTTGTAGCGGAGAAAAGGCCACCGAACGGAATAGCGACGATCCCTTTGCAAGCGGAGGCTTCTGCCCGGCCATGTATAGCATCATTAGTTTGAGTTCTATGAATTTAATTTGCAGGTATCATTTCTGATACCTATATTTGTCAAAAATAGATTAGAGGAGAGAGATATGTCAGAGTTATTGCAGAGAATGCCGATATCATCATAAAACGATGGCACGAAATATTTGGAACTGATGATTAATAGTATCATTAAGATTTGGTTTGATGAAGAGGGGATATATGTGCAGGGGAATGACGGCAAAACTTACCGTCAGTCGCTCTTGTGGTATGACCGGCTGCGCTCGGCATCCGAAGCGGCAAGGGGAGATTATGAGATAAGCACTATCGGTATTCACTGGCCTAAGTTGGATACAGACATTAGTTTCGAGAGCTTTGAATATCCCGATACAGAACCCACAAAACTACAGAGATTCTTCCTGACTCATCCTGAAATAAATGTAGCCGGATTCGCAAAGAAGTACGGCTATAACGCGTCGCTTATAAGGAGTTACATCAATGGCTTTAAAACACCGTCTCCAGCAAAAGAGGCGGAATTATTCAAGTGTATTGCTTCTCTTGGGCAGGAGTACATCACTGAGTATGAGAAGTACCAGCAGAGACGTTGATTACTTATACGGGTGTAACGAAGTTGACATCGCGCTCCTCCTCAATCTTCATTGTCTAATAATCCAAGCGTTTTTGCCATTTTGTCAGCTACCGGCCCTGGTATTCTTTTTGCCATATTATGTGTCGCTAACAACGATAATAAATAAAACACTAACAATATGGCACAAGATAAGACTCAGGGTAAAATCGGTGTAACCACCGAAAACATTTTTCCGGTAATCAAGAAATTTCTCTACAGCGACAACGATATCTTCATCCGCGAGATTGTCGCTAATGCCGTGGATGCCACACAGAAGATGAAGGCACTCGCATCCAAGGGCGAATTCAAACATGAACTCGGCGACCTGACAATTGATATTAAAGTTGGTGAGGCCAAGCTTCCAGGCGAGAAAGAGGGTGAGGAGAAGACTGTAAAGACAATCTCCGTAACTGATCACGGTATTGGTATGACAGGCGAGGAGGTTGATAAATACATCAATCAGATTGCGTTCAGCTCTGCCGGCGAATTCCTGGAGAAGTATAAGGACCAGAACATTATCGGCCATTTCGGTCTCGGCTTCTACTCCTCTTTCATGGTTTCCCAGAAGGTGGAGATAGACACTCTCTCATATAAGACAAATGCCAAGGCGGTAAAATGGAGCTGCAACTGCGACCCTCAATACTCGATGGAGCATAGCGACCGCACCGAGAGGGGCACAACTGTAACCATGTATCTTGACAGCGAAAGCGAGGGATTTGCCGACCGATACAAACTTGAGAGCCTGCTCAAGAAATATTGTAAGTTTATGCCGGTGAGCATCCGGTTTGGCAAAGAGCAGGAGTGGAAAGACGGTAAGTATGTCGATGGCAAGAAGGACAACATTATCAACAACTGTGACCCCATCTGGACAAAAAAGCCCGCTGACCTCAAGGATGAGGATTACGACAAGTTCTACAAGGAGCTGTATCCGATGCAGGACGACCCCCTGTTCCACATCCATCTGAACGTGGACTATCCGTTCAACCTCACCGGCATCCTGTACTTCCCCAAGATCAAAGACCGTCTGGATCTCTCGCGCAACAAGGTTCAGCTCTACTGCAACCAGATGTTCGTGACCGATTCCGTAGAGAACATAGTTCCGGAGTTCATGACTGTACTTCACGGCGTGATCGACTCCCCCGACATCCCTCTGAATGTCTCCCGCAGCTATCTCCAGAACGATGACAACGTGAAGAAAATCAGCCACTACATAACCCGCAAGGTGGCCGACAAACTGGACGAAATCTCCAAGAACAACGCTGATGAATTTGAGAAGAAGTGGGACGACCTCAAGATATTCATTGAATATGGTATGCTTACCAACGCCAAATTCTGCGAAAAGGCTATGGAATTTGCCCTGTTTAAGAATACCGACGGCAAATACTTCAAGATGGAGGATTACCGCAAGGCTATCGAGGCTAATCAGACCAACAAAGACAAGAAGGTGGTTTACCTCTATACCAATGATCCCGTTGCACAGTACACACAGATTGAGGCGGCAAAGAACAAAGGTTACGACGTGCTTGTGATGGACTGCCAGTTGGACGCCCACTATGTCGGCCTGCTCGAACAGCACATACACGACAGCGTTTTCACCAGGGTGGATGCCGACATCATTGACAAGCTTATTGTCAAGGAAGATATAAAGGCTGTCAAACTCTCCGAAGAGGAGAAAAAGAAGATGCAGGAGGAGTTTGAGAAGATTCTCCCCAAGGAAAACAAATATGATGTTACCCTTGAGAATCTGGGTGAGAATGCCGATGCCATCTCCATCAACCAGAGCGAATTCATGCGCCGTTACCGCGATATGGCAGCTGTAGGTGGCGGAATGAACATTTACGGCGATATGCCTGCTTACTACACAGTGACTGTGAATGCCGACAGCCCGCTTGTAAAGAAAGTCCAGGATGCCGAAGGCGGCCTGACTGCAGATAACCAGCTGCTCCGCCAGCTATGCGACCTCGCACTGCTCTCCGCCGGCCTACTGAAAGGCAAGCCGCTCGCAGACTTCATCCGCCGCAGCGCCGAACTGCTCAAGTAATTGTTATTTGGTTTATTTTGCTAAATTTGCGTGCCTTAACCGGAGTACATTTTTATGAGCGTAACTATTGTAAGGGTTGAGAACAAGCGCCAGATGGACCAGTTTGTAAATTTTACGCTGGACCTGTATCGGAATTGCCCCAATTATGTACCGGAATTGGCCATAGATACAAAAGCCACACTTAACCCAGACAAGAACCCCGCTTTCGAGTTCAGCCAGGCACAGCCGATGCTGGCAATGAAAGACGGCAAGGTTGTGGGCAGGGTAGTGGCATTGATAAGCGACCGGGTCAACGAGAAGTGGGAAAAGAAGATTGTCCGTTTCAGCTGGATAGACTTCGTCGAGGATTTTGAGGTGTGCAAGGCTCTGCTGGATGCTGTAGTGGCGTGGGGAAAGGAGCGTGGCATGACTACCCTTCAGGGTCCTATGGGTTTTACAGATTTTGACCGCGAGGGCGCTCTGACATATGGTTACGACCGTATCGCCACGATGTCTACGACATATAATTTCCCGTATTATATCGACTTTTACGAGCGTTACGGCCTTCAGAAGGGTGCCGACTGGCTGGAGATGCGTGTCGTTTTTCCGGATGTGCTGCCGGAGAAGTTTGTCAAGCTGACAGATGTTATTAAAGAGCGTTACGGCCTTAGGGTGGAATTTGCCCGCAATGCCAAAGATATGAAGCAGAATCGCGCCAAGGCCATATTCGATCTGCTAAATACATGCTATGCCGATCTCTATGGCTTTGCCCAGTTGACAGACAGGCAGATAGACAAATATGTCCAGGATTATATCTCGTTTGCAGACATGAGCCTCCTCCCGCTCATTTACAACGGGCAGAATGAACTGGTTGGGTGTGCGTTGATGATTCCTTCCCTTGCAAAAGCCATGGTCAAGACACGGGGCAAACTCTTCCCTTTCGGTTGGTGGCACCTTATCAAGGCGCTTTATCTAAAGCACGATGATACCATTGAGTTCCTGTTGATTGCCATCAGGCCTGATTATCAGGCCAAGGGTGTGAATTCACTCATCGTTTCATCTCTCTTCCCGGTTTTCCACGCGAAGGGATTTAAATATGCTGAGACAAACTGCGAGCTTGAGGATAACCATA
Organism: Bacteroidales bacterium; assembly: GCA_017529425.1. GTDB lineage: Bacteria > Bacteroidota > Bacteroidia > Bacteroidales > UBA932 > Equibacterium. Next base: position 4,129 of record JAFXNQ010000026.1, read on the forward strand.
AGGTGCTCAACTTCTGGAACAGTGTTGAGCATGAGATCCACAAGAAGCGTCGCGCATTCGTAATGGATATCTGATATCTATGAGCAAGAAGTGGTTGTTCGGATTTCTCGGTTGGGCCTTCTTTGGTCCGATAGGTGCCCTTTTGGGCTTGCTTGCGGGCACAGCATTTGATTCGCTCAGTTCTTCTGGCCAGAATGAGATTGGGGACGGCAACAACCCATGGGGCAGGGCAACATCTTCTGGTGGATACTCCACCCGCAACACATCTTCTGCGCAATACCGTAACGAGCAGCGGAACAGCTTTATGATGAGCCTGCTGGTGCTCGCCACCGCCGTGATAAAGGCCGACGGGAAGCTGAGCAACACTGAGTTGCAGAATGTCAAGAGTTTTATCCGGACAAATTTTGGAGATCAGGCAGCCAGCGAAGCTGAAGGAATCGTTCGGCAACTGATGGTAAAGGACATCAATATCTATCAGGTCGGCGCCCAGATCCGCACTTATATGAACTATTCGCAACGGCTGCAGCTATTCCAGTATCTGGTGCAGCTGGCGCAGTGCGACGGTATGGTGCAGGCAGAATTGGATGTGCTGGACTCAATTGCGGGCGCTATCAGTTTGAGCAATACCGACCGTGACTCTCTGCTGAATATGTACCGCCAGCAGGCCGATTCTGCATACAAGGTGCTTGGGATAGAACCATCCGCCACCGACGACGAGGTCCGCAAAGCCTATAAGCGAATGGCGCTCAAATATCACCCGGATAAAGTAGCAACCCTCGGAGATGACGTCCAGAAGGCCGCTGAAGAGAAATTCAAGAAGGTTCAGCAGGCTTACGAGCAGATAAAGAAGGAGAGGGGAATGTAATCATACCCAGCAATGAAACAACTCATTACCCATTTCACCGACAACGATCTTTACACTTTTACCTGCCAGTATTACGTCCTGCGCCAGTATCCACGTGCAGAGGTAGAATACTCATTCATAGACCGCAACAATACCGTCTATCCCAAGGGTTTTGACGCACTGCTGCAGGAGCAGGTCAATAACATGGCTAACGTTGTGATTACCGACGAGGAGATTGAGTATATGAAGGTAAAGTGCTACTGGCTGCCCCTGTGGTTCTTTACATACCTCCGCGGATATCGCTTCAAACCCCGTGAGGTTACAGTCAGACAGGACGAAGAGGGACACCTTTACATTACCGTTTGCGGCAAGTGGTTCTCTACGATAATGTGGGAGATGCCTCTTCTCAGCTGCATCTCTGAGTTGATGCACACCCTGAACGGAGATATCGACAGATATGATCCGGTGCTTGAAGAGCAGCGCGCCCGTAAGAAGTCTGAGCAGATTTTCGGCGCCGGTTTGGTGCTGGGCGATATGGGCACCCGCAGGCGCCTCAGCTTTGACCATCAGGAGATGGTAGTACGTACAATGGCGGAGGTCTATGGCAGCAAGAAGTGGCCTGGTAAATTTACCGGCACATCCAATGTCTGGCTGGCGATGAAGTATAACCTCCCTTGCCTGGGAACAATGTCGCACCAGCTTATCTCCTTTGAAGAGAACGTAAGCGGAGTGTTTGAGTGCAACTTCAACGTAATGAAGAAGTTCAGCGACGTGTTTGACGGCGACAACGGCATCTACCTGTACGACTGCTTTGGCGACAAGGTATTCTTTGGCAATCTCTCCAAGCGTATGGCTATGATGTACAAGGGGCTGCGTGTAGACAGCGGCAACGAGGAGGAGCAGACAGAGATGATCATAGAGAAATACAAGCAACTCGGCATAGACCCCACCAGCAAGCAGGTGGTTTACAGCAACGGACTTAACATAGACCGCGCCATAGAGATTCACAAGTATGTGAACGGAAGGGTTCAGGATTCCTACGGCGTCGGGACCTTCCTGACTTGCGACGTGACCGGCTGCCAGCCTTCAAACATAGTGATAAAACTCACCCGCGGCCGCATTACCGAGTTGCGCGAATGGCATGACTGTATCAAGCTCTCCTGCGACAAGGGCAAGACCCTCGGCAATCCCGAGAAGTGCAAGTTTATTCTGAGCCAGATAGGTTAACGATATCCAGACTGTCAACTATCGCTCTCAGTGCAGCGGGCGTGACTTGCTGTGCTGCGTCACTCCAGGCACTTTCCGGATTACAGTGACTCTCCACTATAAGCCCGTCCATTCCCAAATCCATTGCGTGTTGGCATAGAGGGGCTATCAGTTCCCGTTTCCCGCCGATATGACTCGGATCGCAGAAGAGCGGAAGCTCAGGCTCCCTTTTCTTGAGCTCGACCGGGATATGCCACATAGGGAGGTTACGATAGATGTTGCGTTCGTAATAAGAGAACCCTCTGTGTATTGCGCCCAGGCGCCTTATGCCTGCCATATTGACCCGTTCGAGCGCCCCTTGCCAGAGATCGATCTCCGGATTGACGGGATTCTTGACCAGCACCGGTATGTCTTCTCCCTCCAGGGCATTTGCCACCGACTGGACGGCAAAGGGATCTACTGCCGTGCGGGCACCAATCCAAAGTATATCCACGCCATAATCGAGTGCTGCACGCACGTGGTCTGCAGTTGCGACTTCGGTAGCGGTGAGCATATCCAACTCTTCATGCACGCGTCGCAACCAGGGCAGGGCGGCAATGCCGTTCCCCTCAAATCCTCCCGGCCGTGTACGGGGTTTCCAGATACCTGCGCGGAAAATCCTGCAGCCAGCATCATGCAGGGCGTTGGCAGTGGTCATTACTTGTTCTTCTGTTTCTGCAGAGCATGGGCCGGCAATCAGCAGCGGCCGCACCGGGTCAATGCCAGGTAAGTTAAGCGGTTGAAGGTCAAGTGCCATTATATTATCGTTAAAGGTTTGTCTCTTTAGATTCAATATATTCGCCCAGAACGCGAAGCTCGCTGGTAAGCGGGGATATCGCTGCAATTCCCTGCCGGAATCGGGAGAGGGCAGGGTACACGACATCGATATAGAACATATATTCCCATTCCTTGCCTATAATTGGGAGCGACTGTATCTTGGTAAGGTTAATATCGTAGAAACTCAGTACGCTCAGAGCCTGGCTCAGCGAGCCCTCCTTGTGGGGCAGGGTGAACACCAGGGAGGCCTTGTTGCAATCTTCTATATGTCGCAGGTGGGAGGCCCGCTTGGAATTGCTGCAAAGCAAAAAACGGGTGAAATTATGCTTATTGTCTTCGATCTCCTCTTCCAGGATCTTGAGCCCGTAAAGCGCTGCATTGTCTTTATGACAGATGGCACAATGCCCCCTGAGCTGCTCTTCCGCTATGGCACGTGCGCTGGAGGCGGTGTCTGAACGCTGTACCACCTTGAGTTGCGGGTGATTCTGCAGGAAAGAGCGGCATTGCATCAGTGCGACCGGATGACTGTCAACCTCGCACAACGAGTCCCAGTCGTCTTCAGGAAGACAAACCAGGCTGTGGCTGATATGGAGTTTATGCTCTCCGACGATGCTCAGCCCACTGTCGCGAAGCAACTCATAGTTATGCAAAAGGCTTCCTGCAATGGTATTCTCAATCGCCGCAAAGGCGATGATGGAGGGGTCGTCACGGACACAGTCAAATACCTGTTCAAAACTGCTGCAGCACACAATCTCCAACTCTTCCGACAAAAAATACTGATGGGCTGCGATGTCGTGGAATGAGCCCCTGATACCCTGGATTGCTACTCGTTTCATATTTTCATTACCTGATTAATAAAAAATCCCGCCTCATTGAAGTGAAGCGGGATTATTGTAAGTTATTTCAATTCTTACGCGTTCTTCCGCTTCACACCGCCGGGTGCAAAGAAGCCGAAAAAGAAGAAAAAGTTGTAAGAATTAATCATCATAGTGTTATCTCGACTGCAAGTATAGAGCATTTGAAAGATAAAAGCAAATATTATTTAATTGCAGCAAAGGCCTGCTCCATATCGGCAATCAGGTCGTCGGTATCTTCCAGACCCACGGAGAAGCGGATAAGGTCGGGCTGGACACCGGCGGCGATGAGCTGCTCATCGGTGAGCTGGCGGTGAGTATGACTTGCCGGGTGAAGCACGCAGCTGGCGGCGTCAGCCACGTGAGTCACGATGTTTATCAGCTTGAGGTTATCCATGAACTTGATGCTGCGCTCGCGGCCACCCTTGATACCGAAGCACATTACGCCGGAAGAGCGGCCGTCGGTGAACTGTTTCTGAGCCAGTTCGTGATATTTGTCGCCAGGAAGACCGGGATATTTTATCCAAGCCACCTCTTTATTCTCTGATAGATATTCTGCCATCTTCTGGGCATTTGCGCAGTGGCGTTCTACACGAACTTGCAGCGACTCCAGCCCTACGTTGAGCAGATATGCGTTGAATGGCGATGCGATGCTGCCGAGGTCGCGCATCAGTTGCACGGTAGCCTTTGTGATAAATGCGTTCTTGCCAAAGCTCTGGGCATAGGCAAGACCGTGGTATGAAGGGTCGGGCTCAGTCATGCAGGGGAACTTGTCTGCATGAGCACTCCAGTCAAAGTTGCCGCTGTCCACAATGGCCCCGCCAACGCTTGTCGAGTGGCCATCCATATATTTGGTGGTGGCGTGGGTCACGATATCGGCACCCCATTCAAATGGTCGGCAATTAATTGGAGTGGGGAAGGTGTTGTCCACAATCAAGGGGACGCCGTGACTGTGTGCAATGCGAGCAAACTTCTCTATTTCTAGAACGTTAACTGCGGGGTTTGTAAGGGTCTCGCCAAACAGCAGCTTGGTGTTTGGACGGAAAGCGGCTCCGATCTCCTCTTCAGAAGCGTCTGCATCAACAAATGTGCACTCGATCCCCATCTTCTTGAGGGTGATGGCAAACAGGTTGAAAGTGCCGCCATAAATGGTGCTGGCACTCACAAAATGGTCGCCGGCATCGCACAGGTTAAGCACTGCAAACAACGATGCGGCCTGGCCGGAGGAGGTCAGCATGGCAGAAGTGCCCCCCTCGAGGGCGGCTATCTTGGCAGCGACGAAATCGTTGGTTGGGTTCTGGAGACGGGTATAGAAATAACCGGCAGCCTTGAGGTCGAAAAGGTCGGCCATCTGCTCGCTGGTTTCATATTTGAACGTGGTTGTCTGGTAAATGGGGACCTGACGGGGCTCGCCCTTTTTCGGATCCCAGCCAGCCTTGATACACAGGGTTGCGGGATTAAGCTTCTTGCTTGCCATTGTTGGAATTGTCTGTTATGATATGAATATCGCACTGAGGGAAAGGAATTTCTATGCCCTCTGCATTGAATGCATTGTATATCTTTTCGCGGATGTCCGCCATAAGGGATATCTTCTCTTTGGGAGTGAGCCATACGCGCACCTCAAGGTCTACACCGCTGTCTGCAAAGTTGGAAACCATAACCACGGGATCCCGATGGGCAAACTTCTTTTCATGCGGCTCAAGGGCCTTAAGAATAACCTCGCGGGCCTTGTCCATATCGGTGCCGTAACTTACGCTGACGGGTATCTTGCACAGTTCGTAGCTGTGGCTCTTGGTGATGTTTTTAAAGTTCTTGGCAAACAGCTGGCTGTTAAGGAAAGACATCGTGCTGCCGTCCAGGGTATCTACGGTGGTGCTTCGGATGCCGACGTCCAGGATACGGCCGCGGATGCCGTCGCACTCGATGTAATCGTTAAGATGGACGCGGCCCATAAGCAACGTGAGGCCGCAGAGAAGGTCGTTGATAGTGTCCTTGAGGGCGAAGCCGAGGCCGACGCCCAAACCGCCCACGGCTGCGATTAGACCCTTGCTGTCTATATTGAAGAGTTTGATGGCCACCACCGCATACAGGAACCAGATAAAGATGCTGCCCAAAGTAACATAGAGGGGGATTGCCCCCGTGGTATAATTCTCTTTATAAATCTGCTGTAGGGCGGTCTTGATCATATTGATGGCCCAGATGATGGCGAATGCCAGCGCCACCAGGATAAGTATCTTGGAGAGGGTGACTGTTACGGTGCCTGTCATTGCGCTCAGTAGATTTGCGTGGAGTATGTTCTCCGCCCAGCTGCGCATACTGAACATCTGGGATGCCCATCGGAAGCTGATTGCGAATGTGGCTACCGTAAATACCGGAAGGATGAGTTTTTCCACGGTCGGATTGAGCCATATCTCGCGGGCCCCGTGTTCTTTGGCGTGTTTGAGTTCGTCCCGTTTAACAACATAGGTCAGGCATGTTACGGCCTGCAGGCAGGTGAGCTGTACAATCCAGTAAATCTCCAGCATGAGCGCCATGAAGGTGAAGCCGAACCAGGCCAGCAGGCACATCGCGCCGGTGATTATGCAGGTCAGCCACATCATCACCGATGCAAAGCGCTCGCCCCAGCGGCCATGACGCACCATTTCTGTCAGCTGCCATATAAAGGAGATCAGCAGTACCGGCGGAATTGTCAGGTTGATGATGTTGTTGCTGGCCAGTGTCAGACGCTCGAAGATGAATACGGCAGCCGTGAACAGCACAGGGATATAACATCTGAATACTCCCGTCGCTTCGTCGGCACTGCAGCGCAGCGCCACGCTCACCAGGAAGATATCGATGATTATCATCAGATAGAGAAACAGGTCTATCGAGGGGAGGATGTTGAAGCCCGCCATAAACGTGTGGCAGACTATGTATGCCAACAGCACGAATAGGGTGCAGGCTACAGCGGCAATGACAAAGCCCTTTTTGTCGATGATTCTATCCTTGCGGATTCTTTTTGGCAAGAGCACCGTTATGGTCAGGATGGCAAGGAAGATTGACACCGCTGCAATCAAGCTCATGGTGAGCAGCATGATCCAGTTTTCGCGGCGGGTGGTCTTGTTGGTAGAAGCGCCGTCGCCGGCTTTGATATCCTCAATTACCGCCTTGATACGTTTGCCAAAGTTTCCGAGTGTCTGGAAATAAGATTCACCGCCCGACATAAAAACGTTGTGGCGGATGCTCTCGAAGCGGTTGGCGTTGTACTCTGCCATCTCTGCCATACGGGTAGCGGCGGACTCGTAGAGCTCCTGGTTCGTCACTATCTGCTGCTGAAGCTCTGTGAGACGCTCTTTAATCTCGCCGCAAATCTCCACGCAGGCTATGCGGGCTTCGTCGCCCTTGGTTGTGAGGGTGCGGGTGTCGATACGGCCCAGAAGGTCCTCCAGCCGGTTGTAGCGCTCTATCTCGGAGTCAAAGTTGCCTTTCCATTTCTCGAAGGGATGCTGGTTCTTCTGAAAGGCGTCCATCAGGTCTTCCAGATTCTGGCAGGCCTGGGAAAGCCCGAACAAGCGGTTCTCCTGCTGGGTATAGAGCACGATGGTGTACTCCTGGCATTCGTGCATGCACTTGTTCATCTGCGCCCAATAGTCAGCGCGCTGCTTCTCGTATTGTGAGATATTGTATTCGAGGTTGGTCCTGTAGGCCTGCAGATCGTCGTGGAGCTCCTTTACGGTGAGGTCCATATTCTTCTCCTTGACGACCGCCTTGGCGGGGAGGGCGAGAGCTATCGCCATAAGAATGACCGAAACAATCCTTTTCATCGGCATAAATGCTTAGCTAAACATGCGAAGATAATAAAAATTGCTAATTTTGAAGGTTAAATCGACTCTTATGAACATTCGCCCCATACTGCTGACTTTGTCGACGCTGACAATAATCATGACTTCCTGCAAGAGTACCTCCAAACTGACCCCGACCAACATAGACGAGGTTGTAAAAGCCATGACTCTGGAAGAAAAGGCCGCCCTTGTGGTAAGTTTCTTTGATTTTATGGGAGAAGACAGCACGGTGGTGATTCGTACCTGCCCCATAGAGCGTCTGGGCATACCCTCTGTGACGCTTGCTGCCGCCGATACGATAATGCCTCTTGGGGAGCGCTTCCCTTCGCCTCTAATGATGGCCTCCAGCTGGGATACGGAATTGATGGAGGAGGCTGCAAAGATGCAGGCACACCAGGCTGTGGATGCAGGAGTGGACGTGCTTCTGGCCCCTTCTATGGGTCTGATGCGCAATATCCTGGCGGGCGATGCAAGCAGCGTTTTTTCCGAAGATCCGCTGGTGATTGGAGAAGCATCGGCAGCCGTAGTGAGAGGTATAAACCAGACAGGAGCCGTATCAGCGCTGAAATATCTGGCTGCAGCCAATCAGGCTTCCTATAGCGATAAATACGACGCCTGCGTCTCTCCCAGAGCCCTTCGGGAGATGTACCTGCGCGGGTTTGAGATTGCCCTGGCAGAGAGCAGGCCGGCAGCTGTAATGGCTGCCGGAAACAAGATTAACGGCACTTGGGCTTCTTCCAACAAGGATCTGCTGCAGCGCCTGTTGCGGGATGAGTGGAAATATGACGGTGGCGTGATTGGCGGTTTCTGTGACGATGCGGTTGCGGCCGGGAAAATTACCGCCGGCTGCGACCTGCTTTCACCTGCATTTGCGGCCCAGAGCGATTCCATAGCAGCATTCGTTGCCGACGGCCGGCTGAGTGAAGAAGCATTGGACCGGAGTGTCAGAGGCGTTCTAAAACTGATAGTTTCCACTCCCGGTTTTAAGAATGGAGATAACGGTTCAGAAGATCACGAAGAACCAGATTTTGCAGCAGTGGCACGCAATGCCGCCGCCGACGGCATCATCCTTCTGGAAAACCGTTATGCCGCACTGCCGCTTACCGACTCCCTTACAGGATTCGTGAGTGTGTTTGAGGCCGCCAACGATTCGCTCTACGCTATCAAACCTGCCCTTGAAACGGCCCTGACAGAAGCCGGCTGCCGCATTTGCAGCGATGCCGACAGCAGCGACGTGGCCATAGTGGTCATTACCCGCCAGAGCGGTCACGGCGACCGTGCCATCGTTGATTTCCTGCTTACACCTGAAGAAGAAAATCTGATAAACAGCACCTGCGCAGAATACCATGCAGACGACAAATATGTAATAGTGGTGCTCAATATAGACGCAGTGATTGAAACTTCCAGCTGGAAGGAACAGCCGGACGCCTTATTGCTGGCCTTTGCTCCGGGTGGAGAAGGGGCACACGCCCTCTCTGATGTCATTACCGGGGCCGTGAATCCTTCGGGTAAACTAACGGTGACATTCCCAGAGCACTATATGTTCTCACCTTCGTCCCGTAACTTCCCGGCAAGGCCCGATACGGCACTGTTCGAAAGAATTCGTGCAGCCGCCGGATCTTCCGGCGCCGGAAAAGGATTCGGACCGGCACGTCCCGGAGCGATGAGGAGTGGCGGAATGGTGGGAATGCAGGGCGGAAGGCCCCGTCCCGGCCAGACAGCCGATACCTCACAGGCGGGCCGAATGCCGCGCCGTACGCGTTCAGACTATATGGTGAAGGTCGATTCTACTGTAATAGCTTCCCGCGGCGAACGCAACGTCGATTATACCCTGTACCAGGAGGGCATTTTCCTTGGTTATCGGTATTATACATCGTTCGAACGCCCGGTATCTTATCCTTTCGGCCACGGCCTGAGCTATACTACTTTCGAATATGACGAGCCGGAGGTCATTCTCCGCCGCAATTCGATGAAAGTATTCGTCAAGATTACCAACACAGGCAGCTATGCTGGCCGTGAGGTAGCTCAGCTCTATACCGTCACTCCAGAGAGCAGCCTGGACAAGCCGCTGCTTACCCTGGCGGGATTTGCCAAGACTCCGCAACTTGACCCCGGGGAATCCTGCACGGTGTCTTTCACAGTGCCTTTCAGAGCTCTGGCCTCATTCAACAGCGCATCTTCTGCCTGGACACTCGATGCCGGCGCCTATATACTCAAGGTGGGTGCTTCCTGCACCGACATCCGTAGCGAGGTAGCCGCCGTAATCAACGAGTCCAATTCATGGCAGGCACTGGATATATTTCAGCAGCAGTACCCCATCAACGAGATTCACCTTCGCAGGTCCATCTTCCGCGAAAGGGTACGCGGCGGCGAACCCGCTTTGATGGATTCCATTCCTGCTGCTGCCGAGCACCCCTCTGCTGCCACCGACAGCATCAAATAGTAACCGGAATATTACCGTTATTTAGTAATTATTGCTACTTTCGCACCGCAAATGCAGACAAGGGAAGTCAGGTGAAAAGCCTGCGCAGTACCCGCTGCTGTAAGTTCCGGCCCTTGATGGGTCACGACGTCCGGCATCGCAAGCCACTGGCCTTATGGCCGGGAAGGCACCGGGCGGAAGCGAACGAGCCAGAAGACCTCCTGCAATTGTTTTTAAATGTTGTACGGGATACTTACATTTTTAAAATTAATACAATGAAAAAATCATTCAGATTTCTTGCTTTTGCTGCTGTTGCAGCAATGATCCTTTTCTCCTGCGAAAAGGAACCCAAGGCCGAGACCGCTACCGTAGATTTCGAAGGCGCTTATTGGAGCGCACTTATCGATAACCCCCAATATGGCGGCACGCTGATTTACGGTACATCTTACGATGAGTCTACCTGGACCTGGTCTGGAGCAGAGGGTTACACCTGGGCTGATGCCAACACCACTCTGGGCTTTGACGGTTTCCCTGATGCGTGGGGTTCAAGATGCTTCTCCAGTGGTGGAGAGGTTATCTCAAATTATGTGGTTGCAGACTACACCGGAGCGTCCAGCTCCCGTCAGCTTGAAGTCCCCGTCGCACCAAGAGGCGGCAGCAATTTCGTGGTTCACTACGGCAGTACAGATCCTACCAATACTTCAAAAGTAGAAACCGCCCCCACATATCCCAGAATCAGATTTGCTGACAACAGCGAGCGGATTATCAAAAGTATAGACGTCTGCCTGACCAACTATGTGCTTAACTCCTGCATCAACGGTGACGGTTTCTTTGGCCCTATCACCGGCTCCACCGCGCTCTCTATCAAGGCTGTCGGTTTTGACGCTAAAGGTGTCGCAACCAAGACCTCTACCGTAGTAATCATAGACGGTAACGACGCCGAGGCATACAAGGCCGGAACAAAGAAGGTCGCATGGAGAACTTGGGACTTGAGTGCACTGGGCGCTGTAAACGGCATTATCTTCTGTGTTCTTGGAACCGAAGACTGCTACGGAGATTATGGCTTCAACGCTCCCGCATACTTTGCATACGACAACATTGTTGTTGAAACTCCTCTTGCAGAAGAGAAATAATCTTACTCAAATGCGCAGACTCTGCAACATAGCACTGGCAGCGGCCGTCTTATTCGTTTGTAACGGCTGCAACTACCATAAGGTTATTGATGACACATCCTTTGGCAAGTACTACCGCGCCGCAACCGCCGCGAGCTCTCCTTTTGCCAGCATAGTCTGCGAATACACGCCGGCTCCCGGTCAGTTTATAGGGGATCCGGCAATATTTCCGACAAATATTTTTACACAAGATGCCGCATGCGCCTGGGCTAAAGAGAGACTTGATGCTAACAAGTTTGTAAGCCTGGGCGCCTTTGGCGGCTTCATTGTGGTCGGATTCGACCACAGTATAGTAAACATTGGAGGGTACGATTTTGCTATTTACGGTAACGCCTTCCACGGTAACAGCGAACCAGGCATAGTTTATGTTTCACAAGACGCAAACGGCAACGGCAAAGCCGATGACACCTGGTATGAGCTCCGCGGGAGCGACACTTTTTCTGAATTCACACTCCGCGATTACAGTGTGACCTACTTTAAACCCACGCAGCCCGGTCAGGATGTACGCTGGAAAGACAGCGAAGGGGCGGAGGGCACTATAGATTACCTTGCGGCTTACCACCAGCAGGCGAGCTACTATCCCGAGTGGATAACATCTGACCAGTATACCCTTACCGGCACCCGTCTTAAGGCTTTCAACTACGACAGCTCCGGCAACGGCTCAATGTGGATCAATCCAGATTATGATTGGGGATATGCCGACAACGCAAACGGCAACCTGTTCCGTATCAGCGATGCGATTGACGCTGAAGGTAAAGCTGTCGATCTGAAATTCATCGATTTTATTAAGGTCCAGACAGCCCTCAATGCCAAGAGCGGCTGGGTGGGCGAACTATCTACCGAGGTACTGGGATTCGAAGACCGTTCAATGATTGTCACAGCCAGATAGCCCTTGAAATTTCTACGGTATATTCTACTGCTGCTCCCGCTCGCCACAGCCTGCATGAGCTACGGCCCGCGCGAAGAGGAGACATTCAGCATAGATCTCTCAAAGAGAGGCTTGTTTGTGATGTGCGAGGGGAATTATATGTATGGCAACGCCTCCCTTTCTTATTACGACCCTGATACCAGACAGGTACAAAATGAGGTATTTGCACGCAGCAACGCTTTCCCGATAGGGGATGTTGTGCAGTCTATGGTGATGCACGGCGGCCTGGGTTGGGTAGTTGTTAACAACTCCGGGGTGGTATTTGCCATAGACCCTGCAACATTCCGCGAAGTGCGCCGCATCACCGGCTTCACCAGTCCGCGATATATCCACTTTCTGGATGCCAATAGGGCTTATGTGACCCAGATATGGGATCCTCGCATCTATATCGTGGATACACAAACATGCAGTATTACAGGATATATCGATACCGGTATGGACTTCGAGACCGGCTCCACCGAGATGATGGTCCAGATTGGAAAATATGTCTATGTCAACTGCTGGTCATATCAGAACCGCATCTTGAAGATAGACACCGGGACAGACACAATAGTAGAAGAACTGGTTGTCGGCATCCAGCCGTCATCGCTCCTTAAAGACTGCAACGATAAGCTCTGGACAATTACCGACGGTGGCTACGAGGAGAGCCCTTATGGATATGAGAGGGCGACCCTGTCTCGCATAGATGCGGAGACCTTTGTTGTTGAACAGACTTTTGAATTTAAGTTTGGCGATGCCCCCCGTGCACTTGCTGCCAACGGCGACGGCACCATGATATACTGGATTAACGGTGGTATTTACGCAATGAAGGTCTCGGACGGGTCTATACCTGACCAACCGTTAATCAGCGCCCAAAACGAGCTGTTTTATTCGCTTACGGTGGATCCTGTAAGCGGAGAGATCTACGCCAGCGATGCTATCGATTATACTCAAAACGGAATCGTTAAGCGTTACTCATCCACAGGCATCCTGCTGGACACTTTTTCAGTAGGAATCAATCCGGGTAACTTTTGCTGGAGGGAGGCGATGTGAGAGCTATTACCCAGATTGTATCTGTGTCCGCCGCTCTGCTTGGATTCTCTGCGGGACTCTTTGCGCAGAACGACTGGTGGAACAGCGACCCATCTTTCGTAACTCCGATAGAGGAGTCGGCTGTAATTGCAGAACGGCCGCTGGGAGAGATAGGGCAGCAGAAGACCCGCCTCGATTCTGCAGCGCTCTGCCTGACCGTATCACAGTCTATGGCAGATGTCCTCACATACAATAGCTCAATATTTGTAAAGCAATACGGGCGAGGCAGCCTTGCCACGGTATCTTTCCGCGGTACTGCGGCCTCTCACACCCAGGTTACCTGGAACGGGATGAAAATAAACTCGCCGATGCTGGGCATGACCGACTTCAGCCTGATACCTTCTTATTTCACAGACCGGGCGACATTGCTCCACGGCAGTTCTTCATTGGCTGTCACTGGAGGCGGGCTGGGAGGAGCGGTCATGCTTGAGACAACTCCGTCGCAGAGACAGGGCTGGGATTTGGATGCCGTTATCGGAGCGGGATCGTACAGCACATGGGACGGCTTCCTAAGGGTCAACTATGGCGGAGACAAGCTGAAAAGCTCAACAAGGTTAGCGGCAACCTTGAGCAAAAACGATTTTACATACCGAAACTATAATAAGAAGGAATATACATACGGCGCTGCCGGCATTCCCAACGGCAGTTACTACCCGATAGATACCAACCGCTGCGGAAGCATCCGCGACCTCCATCTGATGCAGGATCTATACTACACAACCGATAGCGGAGACAAGTTGAGCCTGAACGTATGGCTGATGAATTCACTACGCGGAGTCCCCTTGTTAAGTGTAGATTACAGGAGTGTAGCAGGGTATATCAACCAGCAGAGCGAAAACACTTTGCGGACCGTTACCGGATGGGAACATTCAGGTAATAAATATATCATATCGGCAAAGGCTGGATGGCTCCATACCAGGCAGGGATACGATTTTGCCCGGGACAAAGGCAACGGAGAGATGGCTACCATGATTGCCAGCCGCAGCCTTATCAACACCTTCCATGCATACGCCGAGGGGAAGTGGTTCGCCGCAGAACACCTAATGCTCACTGCCCAGGTGGCGGCATACCAACATTTTGTAAAAAGCACCGACCGAAACGCGCTCACTATGGTAAGCACTACCACCATCACTCCGGAGAGAATTGCAATCGGCTACGACGAGGCCCGGTTTGAGAGCAGCGCATACATCTCTGCCAAATGGAACGCCACAAAAGCCCTGGGTATTTCTGCCGCCTTACGTGAGGAACTCTATGGGGATAAATTTTCACCGATAATTCCGGTAATAAATCTTGATTACCTTATCAGCAGTAATTTAACCGCAAAAATATCTGCCAGCCGCAACTATCGTTATCCCACTCTGAACGATCTCTATTTTCTCCCGGGTGGCAATCCCGACCTGCTTCCGGAGAGCGGATACAGCTATGATGCAGGTATCTTTTTCTCTAAGACAAAAGATGACTTCTGGAGACTCGATGCTTCAGCCACATGGTTCGACTCGTATATTGATAACTGGATTGTATGGATTCCGACATTCAAGGGGTACTGGACGCCTCGTAACGTCAAACGTGTACACGCATACGGAATAGAGACCAGGATTGACGGCAAATTAAATCTGGGTAACGACTGGCAGGTGAGCGGTAACGGCTGTTTTGCATGGACCCCTTCCATAAATCATGGAGATCCTGCCGACTGGGCCGATGACGCTATAGGCAAACAGCTGGTTTATATACCTCAATTCTCTGCCTCTTCAGTAATTGCACTTGCTTACCGGAAGTGGCGATTAAGCTATAAATGGTGCTGGTACAGCGAACGGTATACAACCAGCGACAACGATATTAAGACCCGTATCGGCCGTGTACTGCCATATATAATGAACGACATTGTACTCGAAAGGCGCTTTGCAGTAAAAGGTAGCGGAATTTCCTTAAAGCTTGCCGTAAACAACCTCTTTAACGAAGAGTACGAATCTGTACTTAACCATCCGATGCCTGGTCGCAATTTTGAATTTTTCATAGAGGTGACACCGTATTTTAAAAGGTAATTCAATGAATTATAATTATTCAAGATATCTGAGCTCAGTCATACTCATTGCTTTTGCAATGCAAATGCTTATTGGCTGCCGTGGAACTCACAACAGGGTAGATAAAGTAGATTGTGAAATTGATTCCCTACTATTTGCAGAAGGGCTGGAGATAGCCTATTCCGGCGATATTACCCGTGTTACATTACGCGACCCATGGGATACATTACAGACCCGGAAAGTATACATATTAGCGCCCAAGATTCTCCTTAATGATAATCCCGACCTCCGAGACAGCCTTTCCCAAATAGGGATATTGATAAGTACGCCGGTGGAGAGGGCAGTTATTTACACCTCAGTACACGCTGCAATGGCGGCTCAACTGGGTGTATTGGATCAGGTTTGCGGAGTATGCGAGCCCGAATACATTACTTCAGATGAGGTACTGGAAAGAATTAATAACCATATCATTGCAGATTTAGGGCAATCCACTTCTCCAAATGTAGAGAAGATCATCGAGCTCGGGTGCGACGTAATCATTGCATCCCCATTTGAAAACAGCGGCTACGGCGCTGCTGAAAAACTGGGAATCCCGATAGTTGAGGCTGCAGATTACATGGAACACCACCCGCTCGGGCGTACAGAATGGGTTAAATTCTATGGTCTTCTATTTGGATGCAAGGATATCGCACAAGCGCAGTTTGCATCAACAATGGCTCGTTATGATTCATTAAAAAATATTTGTTCTACAGTAAGTTATAGACCCTCAGTTGTATTAGAACGTAAATGGGGACAGACGTGGGGTGTTCCTGCAGCCGGGAGCTATATCGGCGCTCTCCACCGCGATGCGGGTGCCGACTATGTTTTCAGCGACATCACCTCATCCAGCAGTGTTCAGATGTCTTTTGAACAAGTCTTCGAGAGGGGGTGTGATGCCGACTACTGGCTGTTCAAGTATAGTGGCGGTCAACCCATGACACTTGGCAACCTGAAACGGGAATACCTTCCATATTCAAGCTTCAAGGCTTATAAAACACAATGTATCTTTGCTTGTAACACCCTTGTAAGCAACTATTATGACGACATAACGCTCCATCCGGACCGCATATTGGAAGATTTGATACATATCTATCACCCAGAAATGAATCCAGACTACCAGATGTGCTACTATTTCAGATTATTGGAATAGATTAATTGAAGTAGTGCAGTCGCTTCCTTCCCATAATCACATAGATTATTACCGGTGCCCCCACAATTGAGGTAATCGCATTCAGCGGGAGAGAGCCACTTGCTGTACTTATATTTGCCAACAGATTACATAATAATGCAATAACACTGCCAACCAAAATTGTTACTGGAAGCAAATGCCTATGGTCGCTTCTGTTCAGGAACAGACGGGCAATATGAGGTACTGCCAGCCCGATAAAGGATATCGGCCCGCAGAACGCTGTGACCGTAGCCGTCAGCAGACTGGTAGTGAGCAGTATCGCAAGCCTGGACCGCTTTACATTTATTCCAAGGTTGGCAGCATATGAATCGCCCAACAGCAGGGCATTGAGGGGTTTCACCAAAAGCAACGCTCCAACAAGACCAAACACGCAGAACGAGACATACCACGGGAGTTTGTCCATAGAGACGCTGCCAAAATCGCCCATTCCCCACATTACATACTGATGAACCTTGTCTGCCGAGGCGTTAAAATTGAGAATCGATATCAGGGACGATGCGATATATCCCACCATGATACCAATTATCAGCAGCATTACATTATTCTGGACCTTATGGGAGAACCAAATTATTATAGCCAGAACTATTGCCGCACCAAAACATGCAGCGAATATGA
>JAFXNQ010000027.1 GCA_017529425.1 Bacteroidales bacterium
CTTTTGAGTAAGCGTAATGACAGACAATCCGCCGATATCCCAACCATATCCGCCGTAACCGTATCCTCCCTGGCTGTTATATACCCAAAAAAGCGCCGGAGCATACTTTATGTCGGGCGCTGTGTAAATCGGTATGCTGTATGTCCTTGCCCCTGAACTGGAGATTCCATACGAAAGTGCTATCTCGCCAACTGAATAGTTCGATACATCACGAACGTCACCATCAACAGGGTACGGCTTCTGCCGGACAACATCATCCATCATAGCCTCCAAATAAGCCGCTTTCTCTGCCGGGGATTTGTATGGAAACACGTATTTTGTAGTGTCTGTTTCTGCAGTAGCTACACTTAATGAGCTGCTATCGTTGTGTGCCGCTGCTTTGAACGCCTCATCGCCTTGTAAGTTGGCGACTCCAGACATCTCAACAAAAGAAGCGCCACCCTTCGAAGGCGAAGTCTGGTATATTCGAGATACCCTGTTTCCAATAGTATCGTGCGTGTATTGGAAATGGTATGTCTGGGCGCCAAGTAAGCTACTTAGCAGCATAAAAAACAATGATAGGGAGCATCGTGGGTTCATGATGGTTATGCTTTATATCAAAGTTAGACAATAATCATCTCACACGCAAACATCAAAAACCACTCGAGAAGTATATGAATGTCCTTTGTTTTCAGTATCTATGGTACTTCCTCGCCTTTTCCAGGTAGGCATCGCGGTCTTTGTTCCAGAACTCCAGCATGTCTTCTACGCGATAGCGCTTTGCAAAGAGCCTAAGGGCTGTGCTGCCGCCCATCACCTTGCCCAGCATGGAACCTTTTAAGTCCTCACCAATTTTGGGGCTGCGGCCCGGGTACATAGCGTGCAACTCCTGCATCACATAGAACTGCAGCAGAGCGGTGGGAGCAATGCTATAATCTGTGAAATAGAACTGCACCCCCTTGAGCAATTTGCCAGCCGCACCGCCATAGAACGGCTTGTAATAGACAGGGCGGAAGCGGACACCGGGGAGATTCAAATTGTTGAGCCTGGCGGCGAGGCCCTCCGAATCCTTAATCCACTCTGCGCCAAACAGTTCAAAGGGAAGAGTATAACCCACCCCAATATTGAGGCTGCTACCCATCTCGCCGGCGATGCCTGAACATGGATAAGCCTGGGCAGAAGATGCCTGAGGAATATGTGGAGATGGCATCACCCAAGGCAGGCCGGTATGCTGGTACAGCATGTCGCGCCGCCACCCCTCCATCTCAATCACCTTGAGTTTGCATTTCACAAACTTGTCGGTACCTTTCTGGCCGCGATTCATTCCCTCTTCGTTTATCATGGTGGCCAGCTCACCCACGGTGAGGCCGTAGACATACGGAATCTTGTACATCCCCACAAAAGAGAAGTACCCGTCCTCTACCAGCGGCCCGTCTACTTGCAGCCCACCAAGGGGGTTGGGGCGGTCCAGCACCATAACCTCGATGCCGGCCTCGGCGCAGGCGCTCATCACAAGCCCCAGTGTGCTGATAAAGGTATAGGAACGGCAGCCGTTGTCCTGGATGTCATATACCATCACATCGATGCCCTTGAGCATCTCTTTGGTAGGCTTGCGGGTCGCGCCATAAAGAGAATAGACTGGCAGGCCGGTAGAGGGGTCCCGCGGCTCGCTGCTCACCTTGTCGCCGGCATGTTCGCTGCCGCGCACTCCATGCTCCGGGCCATAAAGCGCCACCAGATTCACGCCGGGCGCATTGGCCAGAATATCGATGGTGCTCACCAGGTTGCGGTTCACGCCGCTGGGATTTGTCACAAGGCCCACCCTTTTCCCCTTCAACGGAGTAAAGTCCTGCTCTATGAGCACCTCCAAGCCTGTTTTTACCACAGCAGCAGGCTGCTCCTCATCAAAAAAGCCCTTCTGTTGGCCCCGGGCGCCGCAACCGGCAAAGATTGTCAGGGCAACTAATATCAGCAACCGTTTCATTTTACTCGCTCTTTGTTCCAAAATCATCCGGTATCTGATTGCGTACAAGCAGGGTGGCAATGATTCCGGGGAGGGTGCACAGGCAGGCCCACACAAAGAACATAGTGTAGCCGATATGGTCCGATATCCAGCCGGCGACCATACCCGGGAGCATCATTCCCAGCGCCATAAAGGCGGTACCGATGGCATAGTGTGCGGTCTTGTGCTCGCCCTGCGCGATATAAATCAGGTACATGGTGTATGCCGTAAATCCGAATCCGTAGCCGAACTGTTCCAAAGCGACGCAAGTTGCCACCAGCGGCACGCTGCCTACCTTGATTGCCGCCATAAGCACATATAGCAGGTCTGGGACATTGATGGCCAGAGCCATGGGGAGAATCCACTTTTTAAAGCCGGCGCGGGAGATAACAATACCGCTAAGCACGCCGCCCAGCAACAGGGCTATCACCCCCAAAGTGCCGTATATGCCACCCACAGCCGTAGTGGAAAGGGCGAGACCGCCAGCCTCTGGGGTATCCAGCATAAACGGCTGCGCAATCTTCACCAGCTGGCTCTCTCCAAGACGGTAGGTCAGCAGGAAGAACAGCATCAATCCCAGATGGGGTTTCTTGAAGAAGGTGGCGAAGGTAGTGCCAAAATTCTTCCAGATAGTTGATGCGTTGATGTCGCTGCGGGGGGTGTCGGAGGCAGGTTTTGGAAGTACAAAGCGATGGTACACGGTAAGCGCCACAAAGATACCGGCCAGCAGGTAAAATGCCAGGCTCCACGCCAGCGCGATACGGTTGTCCCCTGCAGACGGGAATAGTTTCCCCTGTTCAATCCAGCCGGCAAACATCACCAGCAGACCCTGGCCGAATATCATCGCCACGCGATAGAAGATGTTGCGGATTCCCACAAACATACTCTGCTCCTTCTCTTGCAAGCCGTGCATATAGAAGCCGTCTGCGGCAATATCATGGGTCGCTGAGGCAAAGGCCAGCAGCCAGAAGAACGCCAGAGTAACCTGCACCCAGTGCTCAGTGGGGATAAAGAACGCCACCGAGGCAAATGCCGCAGCAATTAACGTCTGCATTGCATTTACCCACCAGCGCTTGGTCTTGATGAGGTCTATGAAGGGGCTCCAGAGCGGCTTTATGACCCACGGCAGATATAGCCAGGAGGTATAAAGGGCTATCTGGGTATTGCTCAGGCCCAGCTTTTTGTACATTATCACGGCGACGGTCATTACCGCCACATAGGGCAGGCCCTCGGCAAAGTACAGGGTGGGCACCCAGGCCCACGGATTGCGTTTCTTCTCTATAGCGTTCATCTAGTAAATGGTTTTCAGTTCTGAATCGGGATAGTAATGCGCGAGAATGGTGCGGTAGTCGTAGCCGCGCGCTCCCATAGCGGCCGCGCCTATCTGGCACAGCCCCACACCGTGGCCCCATCCGGCACCACGAATAATGAACTTTTGCGGCGTCTTCTCCACCACAAAGGCCGAGCTGTAGAGGTGGCTGCGGGAGAGGGTCCTGCGGATTTCGAGCTCCTTGCCGATAATTCTGGTCTTTTTGCTGCCGACGATTTTCAGGCGGCAGATGCGGCCGGAGACACCTCTCTCTATCGGAATCAAATCCAGAATCTCACCGTAGTCCTCACCCGTCCGCTCCAGAATGATATCGTGCAGCTCCTGCTGTGTGTATTCCACCGTCCAGCGGTAGAAATCCTTGGTCTCGCTGTCGTAATCCTTGAGAACCTGGCCCAGAAGACGCTTGCTGCGGGTATTGCAAAATGCGCGGGGACTGGACATTATCCAGCGGCGGGCCGCCTTTTCTTCCCGAAGATCCAATCCATCAGCCGCTCCAGCCCCCGCCACAAGCAAACCGTGCGGTTTGCGGGTTCCGTCGGGAAGTACACATTCGTAGTCCCTGGCATATTTCAGATAAGGGACCTCTTTGTTCTCCCAGCAGTATTTGAACTCCTCAAGTGCGCCACCGCAGCATTTGGAGAAGCGGGCATCGCATACCCGGCCGTCGTACCAGAGCACCTGCCCCCAGGTGGCCTCTATCACCCGCTTGGTCTTGCGTATCATGGCGTCGTTGACGGCTGCACGAGATCCCTCGACTTCGCTCGGGGTGACAGATGGGGTTTCGCCCGGAGTGACAACCTGCGGAATACCCTGATATCGCTGGCAGTGGTCATCGGCACAGAAGTCGAACCATTCGTGGTCCTCGCGGTCCTGCCAGCGGACCAGCTCTTCCGGAGTGTCGCACACCACAGAAGAGTAGCCTTCGCGAACCTCGTCGCGTTTGTCCAGTTGGGCCAGCAGCCACGAGCGGGAAATCACGGCGTGCGCCTTAAGAAACTCAAAACCGGCCGTAGGCGACATCTCTGAGGCGATTACGCACTGGAGATAATCCTCTATGCCAACGACGTTTATGGCAATCACGCACCCGTCGCGGGCGATAAGTTTGAGATCGCCGGGGAAACTCTGGTCCTGATAGCGCTCCCAGTGAAACCCCTTTCCTATCTGGACATTCTTCAGGGTAAAAAATGCTTGCTCCCCAGCACGGAAGTACCACTCTTCGCGGGCTTCACCGTCTATCACCACGCGGCCGTCCTGCTCCGTGGCGACATAATCCCGCCCGAAGCAAAACTCCACCCGTGGTGCGGATAAAATCCCGACGCTTATCGTGCGTTGTTTTCCGCTATGCGTGCTTCCAGTTCCCACGTCCGTATCCGGTCCTTATAAGTGTTGTAACGATTTGCGGTAGCGACGTCAAGCGAGGCATCGCTGTTTCCCTCCCAGCGGCGGCAGAAGTACATCACTGAGTATATGCGGCCGATTCTGTATTGGCGGCTGATGCGCAGCGCCACGGCATAATCCTCGCCATATTTAGTGGTGGGGAAGGTCATCTGCCGCACCAGCGGGGTCCAGAAGCCGCGCGGCGCGCCCAAACCGTTGATACGAAGGGCGTTGTTGCGGCCGTTATCGGGAGTCCATTCGCGATGCTCTATCGGGG
Organism: Bacteroidales bacterium; assembly: GCA_017529425.1. Taxonomy (GTDB): domain Bacteria; phylum Bacteroidota; class Bacteroidia; order Bacteroidales; family UBA932; genus Equibacterium. Next base: position 4,966 of record JAFXNQ010000027.1, read on the forward strand.
CGATGGGGGCCGGCTTCAGATTGATGTCGGTAATCTGGTACGACCCTATCACCATGGCACACTTCTGCTCGCGGAAGGCCTCCACAAACTTCTGTACCGTGTCGGGGCCGCTATAGACATCGTCAGAGTCGAGCTGGAGGGCAAAGCGGCCGCATTTTGGGTGATGCAGCGCTGCGTTCCAGTTGCCACCGATGGCGTGATAGGTCTTGTCCTGGGCGATGTATACCAACTTGTCGGGATTCTCCGCCGCCAGTTTGGAGATGATCTCAGCGGCGCCGTCGGTGGAGTTGTCGTCCACAACAATCACATTGTACGGGAATGTGGTCTTCTGGTCCAGCGCGCTGCGGATTGCGTCGGCAATGGTGCTGGCCCGGTTGCGGCATGGGATCACCACGGATGCCTCAAATTCGAAGGGCTCGGAGTCAAGGTCCACTTCGCGGAAGGCGGTGGGGGCCAGATAGCCGCCGATGGCCTTCAGATGCGCCGTGCAGGCCGCCTCCATCTCAATCTGGACTGCGCGGTTCTTGGGGTCGACATAGTCGAACAGCTTCTCGCCAAACTGGCGCGAATCCAGCTCTATATCATAATACAAGTATTCATTTATGTGGACGACGAGGCCCAGGCGCGACACGCGCAGCCTCAAATCGTAATAACCGGCGTAGCTGTAATCTACATCCATTTCAGCCACCGCCTTTTTGAGGGAGTCGGTGCGGAAAACCTGTACGCTGCCAAAGTCAAAATCGTCGCGGAGCGAACCGCTCTGATAATCAATCACGGGCGCTTCAGAGATCTCTCCTGCGGGATTAACGGTGAAATGGTCGGCATAGAGCATTGCGGCACCGGTATCGCCGGCAATCTGGAGCAGTCTGTGCAGCGCAAAATGGACCCACTGCAGGCGGGTAGGTTTATTGTAAACCAGTGTATATGAGCCGGTTGTCTGCGATGCAATCCATCGCATAGCCTCTGTGCTGCGCAAATCGGCGCGGAAATAAACGGCATCCACCAGCGCATCCTCACGCAGGCTGGAGGCAGTTGCGACATCTTCTGTCGCGATAAAGCAAGTTATCTTATCTGTCATAGAATCTAATGAGTGACTATACAAAAATACGACTTTTTTACAGTCGGCAATCAATTTACGTTCCATTTACTACCTTTGTTGCGATGGATAACCGCCTTCATACCATTTTAAAAAACCGCATCCTGCTTTTGGATGGTGGTTTGGGAACAATGGTACAGGCGTTGGAACTGACCGAGAGCGACTATCGCGGACGTGAGTTCATAGGTTGGAAATGTCCCCTTTCAGGGTGCGTAGATATCCTGTGCCTCAGCGCCCCTCGCAAGGTAGCGGCCATACATCGCTCATATCTGGAGGCAGGGGCCGATATCATCACCACCAACTCATTTAGCGCCAATGCAATATCGCTGCGGGAATATGGACTGGAAGATCACGTATACCGCATTGCACGCGCCGCCGCTTCCATAGCCCGCGCCGAGGCAGATGCCTTTTCTACGCCAGACAAGCCGCGGTTTGTGGCGGGGAGCATGGGCCCGACCTCAAAAACCGCCTCCATCGCTGCACATGTAGGTGACAGTGCTGCGCGCGAAGTCACATTCAAAGAGCTGGCGGAAACCTATCACGAGCAGGCCCGGGGCCTGATTGACGGCGGGGCGGACGCCCTCCTGATAGAGACCGTCTTTGACACATTGAACGCCAAAGCGGCCATTTATGCCATAAAGCAACTGGAGCGGGAGACCAGCCGCGAGATCCCGGTCATGATATCGGTGACCGTATCGCAGAAGGCTGGGCGCACACTTTCCGGGCAGACCATTGAGGCGTTCTGGACCTCTGTCAGACATGCGCAACCGATAAGCGTAGGCATAAACTGTTCGTTCGGCGCGCGCGAAATGCTCCCCCATCTGGAGCGGCTCGCCTCTGTGGCCGACACCTTCATCAGCGTCCACCCGAATGCAGGCCTGCCCAATATTTCCGGGGGATACGACGAGACTCCGGAGAGTTTTGCTGCGGCGATGAAGCCCTATGTAGAGCGCTCCCTGGTGAACATAATGGGCGGCTGTTGCGGCACTACCCCCGATTTTATCCGGGCCCTGGCGCCACTGGCGGCATCTTTTGCGCCACGTCCCCTCCCCTCGCCCGACACAGTGACTGCGGTGAGCGGACTGGAGCAACTCCGCATTGTACCCGAGGCCAACTTCATCAACATCGGCGAACGGTGCAACGTTGCCGGCAGCGCCAAGTTTGCAAGGCTCATCCGTGAGGGCAATTATGCAGACGCGATCGAGGTTGCCCGCGCACAGGTGGCCGCAGGCGCCCAGATAATTGACGTGTGCATGGACGACGGCCTGATTGACGGACCTGCCGCAATGCGCACCTTCATGAATATGGCTGCCGGTGAGATGGATATCGCCCGGCTCCCCTTCATGATAGACTCTTCTTCGCTGGAGACTCTTGTGGCCGGATTGGAATGCTGTCAGGGCAAGGCAATCGTGAACTCCATTTCACTGAAAGAGGGTCCTGAGGAGTTTTTGCGGAGGGCATCCTTGATACGCTCATACGGCGCCGCTGCGGTTGTTATGCTCTTTGACGAGCAGGGACAGGCCACCAGTTACGACCGCAAGGTTGCAGTTGCGGCCCGTGCATATAAACTATTGACCGACAGCGGCTTTAATCCGCAGGACATAATATTCGACCCCAACATCCTATCGGTTGCAACAGGCATCCCGGAGCACGACCGTTATGCACTGGATTTCATAGAAGCGGTGCGCTGGATAAAGGCCAATCTACCCGGAGCAAAGGTCTCGGGTGGCGTGAGCAACCTCTCATTTGCATTCCGCGGTAACAACGTTGTGCGCGAGGCCATGCATGCCGCATTTCTCTATCATGCCCGCCGTGCCAGGATGGACATGGGCATCGTCAATGCCCAGATGCTCAAGGTCTACAGCGACATTGAGCCTGAACTGCTGGAGCGTATTGAAGATGTGCTCCTGTGCCGCCGGCCAGACGCCTCGGAACGGCTTGTGGAATTTGCTGCCTCACTTAAGGCCGCCGCTGACAAAGCGTCTGGTACCACTGGCGAAGAGAGCAAGGATAAGGCAGACGATTGGCGCAACGGTACTGCCTCGGAAAGAATCAATTACGCGATGCTCCACGGCAATTCGGAATTCATTGCAGATGATGCCCTTGAAGCCTATCGCCTGATGGGCAGCCCCATCGAGGTGATAAATAAGATAATGATGCCCGCAATGGAGCGCGTCGGCATCCTCTTTGGCGACGGCAAGATGTTCCTCCCGCAGGTAGTGAAAACCGCCACAGTGATGAAGAAAGGCGTTGCCGCCCTCGAACCGTATATTTCCGCCGGAGGTCAGGATATCGCAGCTCAAACCAAAGTTATAGTTGCAACGGTTAAGGGAGATATTCACGACATCGGGAAAAATATAGTGTCGGTGGTGATGGCATGCAACGGCTGCGAAATAATTGACCTGGGGGTAATGGTGGAACCGGCCGCGATTATCGAGGCCGTACGGCAGCACAAGGCCGATTTTGTATGTCTCAGCGGACTCATAACACCGTCGCTGGCAGAGATGATAAATGTCTGCCGCCAGCTAAGGCAGGCCGGAATAACAATCCCCGTGATTGTAGGCGGTGCCACCACCAGCCCGATGCATACTGCGGTAAAGATTGCCCCCGAATACGACGGCCTGGTGATCCACTCCACCGATGCCAGTCGCAACACACAGATAATAAACAGCCTGCAAAGTCCGACGGCCCGTGTATTTGCCGCCGGAATCCTGGCTGAGCAGCGCCGCCTGCGCGAACTCTACGCCTCCGCCCAAGACCGTCGTCCGCTGGAGAGCTACGCGCAACGCTTGGGAGAAGCCTTGGCAGCTCGTGGCACCAACATCCTTGAAAATGAGCCAATTACCGATACTCGCTTGTGTAAAAATGCGCAAGCGACATGCGGTAGAACCCTGATAGACAGCCAGGTTAATGCCACGGAAGAGATAAAGGTCTTCCATCATTACGACTTTGACAGTGTTGAGCGCCACATAGACTGGGAGATGTTCTGTGCAGAATGGGGCATCCGGAAAGCGGACGACAAGCAGCAGCTGATAGCCGAGGCAAAAGAGATGCTCCAACGCCTTAAGAACGAAGATGTGCTTGACCTGCAAGGCGTTATCGGCACCTTCCCGGTGCGCGTTGAGGGGGATGACATAGTTGTGCTGCCCGGAGAATGTGCTCTTCCGATGCTACGCAACCAGACACAGGGAGAGGAAAACCTATCCGTGGCAGATTTTGCCGCAGAAGCCGGCAGTGTCACCCTGTTTGCCATTACGGCTGGGGCCGGCCTGGCCTCATTCACGCAGCAGTTGCGCGACAAAGGTGACGAGTATGGCGCGTTCATGGCCAAGGTGCTTGCCGACCGCCTCGCCGAGGCACTCGCTTCTGAAGTGGTCCCCGCCCGCGAAGGGGAGCGCCACGCCTTTGGATACCCCTCCTGCCCCGACCACTCGCTCAAGAAGGATGCCTTTGAGGTGCTCAAGGTAGAGGAGAACTGCGATATGCGCCTGACCTCCAGCTATATGATAGATCCGGCAGAGTCCATTTGCGGAATGGTGATTCCGGGAGCCCGATATTTTGCCGTCGGGCATATCGGACAAGACCAGTTGGAAGACTACTCCCGCCGCTGCAACATGCCGGAAGAGACCATAAAGACACTCATACCCAGAAATATACGATGAAAGTTCCCCAGATAATTGCAGAGGCTGCCGCCGCCGGAAAGACACGGTTTGCGTTTGAGATTCTCCCGCCACTTAAGGGGGAGGGCATAGAACCGATATTCCGGAGCATAGACGAACTGCTGGAGTTTGATCCGGCCTACATCAACATCACCTGCCACCGGGAGACACTCAAACAAAATGTCCGCAGCGACGGGAGCGCAGGATATCACCTCGAACGCCGCCGTCCCGGCACAGTCGGTATCGCAGCCGCCATAGAACGCAAGTACGGCATCCCTACGGTGCCCCATCTGATATGTGCGGGAGAATCCAAGTATTCTCTTGAAGACCAGCTGATTGACATGGACTTTCTGGGTTTGGAAAACCTGTTGGTGCTGCGCGGCGACAAGTTGCCCACAGAGGTATCTTTCCGCCCGGCGGCCGACGGTTATTCCTATGCGACCGGTCTCGTGCGGCAGGTTATGGCGATGAACAACGGCATTCTCATAAGCCACGATACTGCCGCTTCTCATAAGACCTCTTTTGCGATAGGCGTCGCTGGCTATCCCGAGACACACTCAGAGGCCATCAGTGCAGAAGATGACATTATCCGCCTCAAGGAGAAGGTTGACGCCGGAGCAGAGTACATCATCACCCAGCTTTTTTACGATAACGGCCGGTTCTTCGATTTCGTGGACAAATGCCGGGCTACGGGCATCAAGGTACCAATTATCCCCGGCATTAAACCGCTTACTACCTTCAGGCAGCTTACCTTGCTGCCCAAGACATTCGGCTGCCACATTCCGCTGTCACTCGAAGAGAAGGTCCGTGCACATGCCGACGACCCGGATGCAGTGCGCCGCATCGGTACCGAATGGTGCCTGTCGCAGTGCCGCGAACTGGTAGAGGCCAAAGTCCCCGTAATACACTTCTTCCCCAACGGCCACCCTGCCGATATCTCCCCTGTGGCAAAGGCACTGTTCTAAGATTTTAATATTCACTCGATATGGAAAAACAGAGCAACGTTGAAAGGCTGTCGGGCTACCTGATATTCATCGGAATCGTAGCCATCATAGGACTGTTGTGCTGGTACTTCAAGAACGTGCTGATCTATATAGTCCTGGCCTTCGTGGTCTCTTTGATAAGCCAGCCCCTGACGCACCTGATGCGCAAGGTCCGTTTCAAGGGGAAGAGCGCCCCCGACTGGCTGCTGGCTATCCTCTCCATAGGCATTGTTCTGGCGGTCCTTATACTGGTGGTCACCAGAGTGATCCCGGTAGTGTCCGGCATAATCAGGGAAGCATCTTTCCTGAACAATATCAAGCATCTGGACGGATCCATCACCCAGACCATCAACGGCTGGATTGTGAGCATGTTCCCCAGCCTTGGCAAGGACTACGATGCAATCAGCGTAATCCTGGACTACCTCAAGGGGGCCACCTCCGACATCTCCATTACCGGCATCCTGGGCTCCGTGGCATCCGTGGCGGTAGATCTTGCAGTCGGAATCTTTTCCGTAGTATTCATATCCTTCTTCTTTGTCAAGGATGAAAAGCTGTTCTCCAAGATTGTGGGAGCCCTTGTACCGGACAAGATAGAGGCCTCGGTGACAGAAGCCATCGGAGACATAGAACACCTGCTCTCACGTTATTTTGTTGGAATATTTCTGGAGATGCTGGCTGTAGCACTCATCGACTTCCTGGGGTTGTGGCTCATTGCCCGCATAGGCATCACCTACGCCTTGGGCATCGCATTCATCGCCGGCATCCTGAATATCATTCCGTATGTAGGACCCATCATTGGGGAGGTGCTGGGCGTAGTGCTCTGTCTGGTGCTTAAGTACGGTGCCGGCACCGGCCTGGACGTTGGCATCTGGGTGTTTGCCCTCATAGTGCTAGCCATTATGCTGGGGGCACAGCTCATAGACAACTTTGTGCTGCAGCCCATTATCTACTCCACAAGCATTAAGGCCACCCCTCTGGAGATATTCATTGTCATGCTCATGGCAGGGCACATCGGCGGCATCGTTGGCATGCTGGCCGCCATCCCGGCCTACACAGTCATCCGCGTGATTGCCGGCCGGTTCTTCTATAACAAGAAGTTTGTCCGGCGTCTGATGCCCGACTTGGAAAGGGAAGTTGCTGAGAGGTAATAAAGAGGCCGTCACCTCTTTCTTGTCGATCAGATATACCTTCTGACAGCTTCCCAAAGCACGATGCCTACCGATACGGAGACGTTGAGCGAGTGCTTTGTCCCCTGCTGGGGTATCTCCAGCGCCATGTCGCAGAGGTCCATCACCTCCTGCCCGACACCGAACACCTCATTGCCAAAAATAAAGGCATAACGCCGGTCCGATTCGGGGATAAAATCATTCAGCATGGTAGAGTTTTCTGCCTGCTCCACCCCCACCAGCGTCCATCCCTCCTCCTTTAAGGCACGCACTGCATCTACGGTATTGTCGTAATGCTCCCACGGCACGCTGAACTCTGCCCCCAGCGCCGTCTTGTGAATCTCCTGCGACGGAGGAACGGCGCAAATACCGCACAGGACGACCTTGTCGATGCGGAACGCATCGGCACTGCGAAAGGCACTGCCGACATTATGCCCGCTGCGGACATTGTCCAAAACTACTGCAATAGGGTGCTTTTGTGAAGATTTGTACTCTTCCACACTAATCCGCCCCAATTCTTCGTTGTATAATTTGCGAAACATTGCTAATTTTGACCGTTTTTGTGACGGTAAAATTAGGCATAATATTTATACAGTTACGTATACAATTTATGTATACAATTTATCCAATTATGCTTGAGCCCGTAAGGGCGATGGTAAGTCCCTTCCCTGAGGGAAGGGATTTAGGGATGGGGATACGTTATAACAGGTTGTGCGGTAGGGAGAAAGTTTCGCAAACTCCTTAACGCTCATGATTTAAATAATTAAAATTTGCGAAACTTGTGTGTATGAAACAGGATCTTCAGATCTCAAGCCTTATCAAAAAGGAGTTTGAACGTCAAAGCGAAGGCATCGAACTCATCGCATCGGAAAACTTTGTATCGAACCAGGTGCTGGAAGCGCTTGGCAGCGTGCTCACCAACAAATACGCAGAGGGCTACCCTGCAGCCCGCTATTATGGCGGATGCGAGGTTGTAGACCAGGTGGAGCAGTTGGCCATCGACCGCCTCTGCAAACTGTTCGACGCAGAATATGCAAATGTGCAGCCCCACTCCGGCGCACAGGCAAACATGGCGGTTATGATGACCTGCCTCAAGCCGGGCGACACTTTCATGGGGCTGGATCTGGCACACGGCGGACACCTTACCCACGGCTCCCCTGTAAATGTATCCGGTATTCTCTATAATGCTGTTTCATACCATATTAATGAGGAAACCGGTTATGTGGATTACGATGAGATGGAACGCGTTGCACGCGAAACTCATCCCAAGCTGATCATTGGCGGTGCAAGTGCATACTCCCGCGAATGGGATTGGGAGAGGATGCGCGCCCTTGCCGACGAGATTGGCGCCCTGTTATGGGTGGATATGGCTCATCCCGCAGGCCTGATAGCAGCCGGCCTGCTCAAGAATCCTGTGAAATACGCCCACATCGTAACCACCACGACCCACAAGACGCTCCGCGGACCGCGCGGCGGCGCCATCCTGATAGGCAAGGACTTCGAAAACCCGTGGGGCGTCACCACTCCCAAGGGTGTCGTCAAGACAATGGGCCAGATGATCAACTCCAGCGTATTCCCCGGCGTACAGGGTGGCCCGCTGGAGCACTGCATCGCTGCCAAGGCTGTATCGTTCTACGAGGCTCTGCAGCCTGAGTTCGTGGATTATCAGAAACAGGTTGCATCCAACGCGCAGACAATGGCCCGCGAATTTATCGCGAGGGGCTATAAGATTATCTCCGGCGGCACCGACAACCACCTGATGCTCATCGACCTGCGCAGCAAGTTCCCGGAACTCACCGGCAAGCAGGCAGAGAAGGCTCTGGGTCTCGCCGCAATAACTGTCAACAAGAATATGGTGCCGTTTGACAGCCGCTCACCTTTCCAGACTTCCGGCATCAGAATCGGCACCCCGGCAATAACCTCCCGCGGTCTTATGGACAAGGATATGATTTGGATTGTGGATATGATAGACCAGGTTCTCAGCAAGAGCGAAGACGGGGGCGTAATAGCAAACATCCGGCACAAAGTAACCCAGTCTATGTCTGGTATGCCCCTAAATAAATGGTAGAAATCACTTGCGAGTAAGCAAATTAATATTATCTTTGCACGCTCAAAAATCATTAACCCAAATTTTTTGCATTATGTCAGAGTATTTATCAGCAGACAAAAAGCAAGAGATTTTCGCAAAATACGGGAAGTCTAATGTTGACACCGGCTCTGCAGAGAGTCAAGTTGCTTTGTTTTCCTACCGTATCGCACACCTCACCGAGCATCTGAAACAGAACAAGAAGGACCACAACACTCAACGTGCACTTCTTCGCCTGGTGGGTAAGAGACGTCAGACCCTCGACTACTTGAAAGAGGTTGACATCGAAAGATACAGAAATATTGTCAAGGAGCTCGGTCTCCGTCGATAATATTCGCGATACACAGGGATTAATTATGGGCTGCTGCGGGGTCGAACCAAGGCAGCCCTTGTTTTAGGAAGAACCCTATTAATAAAATATGAACGTAATTAACAAGCAGATCCTGCTGAGCGATGGCAGGACAATCGAGATTGAAACCGGCCGACTGGCGAAACAGGCCGATGGCAGCGCTGTTGTGAAGATGGGTGGCACCATGCTTTTAGCCACCGTTACCGCTGCGAAAGAAGTAAAGGAGGGGACCGACTTCATGCCCCTCACCGTAGACTACAAAGAGAAGTATTATTCAGCTGGCCGCTTCCCTGGCGGATTCATGAAGAGAGAGGGCAAATCTTCTGATTACGAGATTCTTATCTCGCGTCTGATTGACCGCCCCATCCGCCCGCTCTGGCCCGATGACTTCCACCTGGAGGTATTTGTAAACGTATGGCTGATCTCCGCTGAGCAGGATATCCAGCCCGATGCACTGGCTGGCCTTGCAGCATCCTGCGCACTGGCAACCAGCGACCTGCCCTTCGGCGGCCCTATCTCAGAAGTACGTGTAGGCCGCGTGAACGGCGAATTCAAGATTAACCCCAACTTCAGCGAGATGGCCAACTGCGACCTGGAGCTGATGGTTGCCGCTACCGAAGAGAACATCATGATGGTAGAGGGCGAAATGAAAGAGGTCAGCGAGCACGATATGCTCGAGGCCATCAAGTTTGCCCACGAAGAGATAAAGAAGCACTGCCGCGTGCAGAAAGAGCTCATCGCAGAGCTTGGCAACGACGTCAAGAGGGATTATCCCCACGATGTTGAAGATGAAGACCTGCGCAAAGCCGTTCACGAGGCTTGCTACAACAAGTGCCTGGAACTTGCAAAGAGCGCTAAGCCCGAGCACGAGCGTGAAGATGGCTTCAACGCCATCCGCGACGAATTCCTGGCTACCATCCCCGAGGAGGAACTCGAGGAGAAAGAGCCCCTGGTGAACCGTTATTTCGGTCACGAGCAGAAAGAGGCTATGCGCAATATGATCCTCGACGAAGGTCTCCGCCTGGACGGCCGCAAGACCGACGAGGTGCGCCCTATCTGGTGCGCAGTGGATTATCTCCCCTTCGCACACGGTTCTGCAATCTTTACCCGCGGCGAAACCCAGTCTCTGGCTACCGTCACCCTGGGTACCAAACAGGATATGAAAGAGATGGACGAGGTGCTGATCCAGGACGACCAGCAGTTCGTACTCCACTATAACTTCCCTCCGTTCGCTACCGGCGAGGCCAAGAGCCAGCGCGGTGTGGGCCGTCGTGAAATCGGTCACGGCAACCTGGCTATGCGCGCCCTCAAGCCTGTTATCCCCATGATGCCTGAGAACCCCTACGCAGTGCGCGTGGTCTCCGATATCCTCGAGTCCAACGGCTCATCTTCAATGGCGTCTGTCTGCGGCGGCTGCCTGGCACTTATGGACGCAGGTGTGAAGATCACCAAACCTGTAGCCGGCGTTGCAATGGGTCTGATCACCGACGAGAAAGATCCTAACAACCGCTACGCAATCCTCACCGACATCCTCGGCGACGAAGACCACCTCGGTAACATGGACTTCAAGGTTACCGGCACCAAGGACGGTATCACCGCCACCCAGATGGACATCAAGGTGGACGGCCTCAGCTACGACGTGCTGGAAAAAGCACTGGAGCAGGCACGCCAGGGCCGTATGCACATCATGGGCGAGATGCTCAAGACCATCAGCGAGCCCCGCGAGGACTACAAACCGTTCGTTCCCCGCATCAAGAGCTTTGAGGTTGACAAGGAGTTCATCGGCGCAATCATCGGCAAGGGTGGCGAGACCATCCAGAAGATTCAGGCCGAGACCGGCGCCGTTATCAATATCGACGAGATTGACGGCAAGGGTGTTGTGGACATCGCAACCAACGATGCAGAGGCTATGCAGAAGGCTTACGACTGGATCATGGGTATCTGCGCAGTTCCCGAGGTCGGCGAGGTTTACCACGGCAAGGTGACCTCCATCCTGGAGTTCGGTGCATTCGTAGAGATACTCCCCGGCAAGGAAGGCCTGCTGCACATCAGTGAGCTCGACTGGGGCAAGACTGAGAAGGTAGAGGATATACTGCACGAAGGCGACGAAGTCGATGTCAAACTCCTTGAGGTCGATGCCAAGACCGGCAAGCTCCGCCTGAGCCGCCGTGCCCTTATGGAGAAGCCGGAAGGCTATGTAGAGCCCGTACGCCGTCCCCGCCCCAGCGGTGACCGTCGTGAAGGAGGCCGTGGAGAACGCCGTGACGACCGTCGCAGCGGTGACCGCCGCGAAAATCGTGGCGGCGAGCGTCGTGAACGCAGCGAGCGTGGCGAACGCCGTCCCCGTGGAGAACACCGCGAGAACAAACCCGCAGAGGAATAATCAAACGATAAACACAATAGAAAACACCCCTTGCAGGTGACATGAACCCCAAAAGTTAGACAAAAAACTTTTAGGGGTCACATCAAGGTTGCAGGGGGTGTTTTTGTTTGTATATCCAATTGTTTCTTTAAGCTCAGCACATTTGCAGAATTACGCCAATATGCATATCTTTGCAATAACACTATAGTGTGACTATAATGATTGAATTATTTCACGGTTCAGAAAAGATAATCCGTGTTCCTTTGTACGGAGTTGGCAATATTCGGAATGATTATGGCCTTGGTTTTTATTGTACGCAGGAGGTAGGACTCGCAAAAGAATGGGCTTGCAGTGATAATGAAAGTGGGTTTGCAAATCACTACGAATTGGCCGATGCTGGGCTGACGTGTCTGAATCTCAATGGCGAAGGGTATAACATTCTCAACTGGCTTGCTGTGCTCGTGGAGAACAGGCGCTTCGATTTATCCACACCGATAGCAGCAAGAGCAAAACAATACTTGTTAGATAACTTCCTTCCTGTATATAATGACTATGATTTGCTGCGTGGCTATCGGGCAGATGATTCATATTTTGCTTTCTCAAGAGCTTTCCTGTCGAACGGCATCACGTTGGAACAGCTCAAGCGTGCGATGGTGTTAGGAGAACTCGGGGAGCAGATTGTACTCCGCAGCCCACTGGCATTCGAAGCGATATCGTTTGTAGAAGCCACGCCTGTCGATGCCTCCGTTTACTATGCAAGGAGGAACGCAAGAGAGCGAAAAGCCCGGGCAGATTTCCAAGCTATAACGCGTGAATTGCCCCCGGAAGGAGAAGTTTTCATTTCAACAATAATTAACGAGAAGTGGCAAAATGGAGACCCGCGCTTATGATATAACATATTTGGACGATGCCATGTCGTCGCTTGGCGCAATGCTGGACTATGCCGTGAATACTTGTGGCGAGGATTTACAGCTCTTTTATTCACGATTTCTCAGCAGCAATGTTTCCACCGCCCTGTCTATGGCTAATCCAAAGTATCTTGCAGGGATGTCCGGCATAGAACTGGCAGTGAAAGTAGCTGGCAGTACCGGTGACAATCTGCCCGTGGAAGATGATTTTATTGATATGGGAAGTCCGGAATATTGGACTGGATGGACTCTGGCTTACATTAATTGGTATTTATGTATTGACTATCGGACACTTCAGGCGCGAGGCGTTACTGTACAATCCTTATGGGACCGTTATCCGACTCTTCACGAAGCAGATCTTAGTAAGTCAGTGCGGTTTGCACAGAAACGTCTGGAAGAGGCTGCTCATAGCATAAATCCACTGAAACAGGCACGTATCAACGCAGGATTGACACAGCGTGAACTCGCCGCCATCTCCAACAATACCATACGCAATATCCGTGCTTGGGAACAAGGTCAGCGTTCATTGAACAATGCATCTGCGGCAAGTCTATGGCGCATCTGCCATGTTCTAGGCATAAGACCCTCCGACATCCTCACATACACAGCTGAATTCTAGCGTTTTGTAACTCTAACTCTACTGGCCGGCAAAGCGCTCGCGGCAGCAATGCTAGCGCAATCGCGGGATGTTATCTCGGGTTTCGCTTCGCTTCACCCTCGCTAACACAAGCTGAATCCCGCGCCCCTAGATCATTTATGATACTGGGGCGCTGCCCCAAACCCCACCGCTCCAGCCTTGCTATTGCACAATTCAACCCTGCTCGGCTTGCGCTATCGCCTGATGGCGATACTGCCTTATAGCTAAGCCTCACAAAGCGGGGCGAGATATTGCGCTTATGCATTCTGCCGCTACGCGGTAATTTGCCGGCCAGATGCGCAAACGCCTAATAAGTAAATGACTATTAGAGGAGCATCTTTGTGTTATGAACATTCTCGCGACACAAAGGGTCAATGATAGTTTAACTATTCTTCTATGCAGTGACATTTGGTTTCACAACTATTCCATTCTTCTTTAATATACTCTTTACTACATTCAAATCTGAATCGTGTTTCCGTCTCAGTGTTTTTGTTGTTCCAAAGTCTGTATAGCTGATGATTACAAGTTTGATCCCATGTTTGGGTAGTTCCGTCCTGCGCCTCTCATCATAAATCCTTCTTTGCTCGCCTCTTGAAACCCCGCTCACCGTCATTCTCCTGTTAAAGAACTTGACCTCTTCTGTATGTTGGCGCTCATAGTATTCAACAACGAGTTTCAAGTCCGGGTAATATACATCTACTGGTAGCGCCCTCCCAGAATCTCCCAACAAGAAAGGAAACTTATACTGCTGTAACCCTTCTATACCAAGCGCTTCATTACAAAGGCCAACAACGTAATATTCATCCGACCCGGTTCTCCCAGTTTTCTTTTGAACTTGTGAAAGGTGTATGATGGAATTAGTAGTTGTGAATGCCACAGGCATTTGTGTGGCTGTTCCTTTAACCTTGATGATTCCGGAATTAATCAGTTTATGAAAATTCTGAACAGTGTATGGAGTGCCTTCGGCAACTTCGCTCCAGTACAATCCTATCCTTCGAATCTTAGCGCGGATACCTTTTTGCTTGTCGGCTGGTGCGTTTTCAAGTTGACGTACCAAAGTCTCGATTTCCTCGATCTCACCCTTTGAGAAAGTGGTTCTTGCATTCAGTCGTCCCACAACTAGACCGCCTTTTTAAAGTATGCGGCTATCTTATCAAACTGACCGTCTGTTTCTCCGGTGCCGATACCACCCATAGACGAATCAAATTCTCCTCTTACTGATAGGCCAATAGGCGTAACAGCAATGAGTTCCCAACCCTCTTTACCAAGGTCATTGAAAGCCTTCTCCATCTTCTGATCCGGCTTGAATTCCAGAATTTTGTATTTAAATGTTGCCATATATCGTTAGTGAATTAATAATATTATTTGGCCTCCTTTGACTACTTAAAGCGTTTCAGAAGGACTGCTGTTCCTCCCAGTTTTTTGAGTTTACTATAGGATCGTTATGCTCCCTAATATAGTTGTTATACCACAAGATGACATCGCATAATTGGAAAGCAAAACTCTTAAGAAGGTATGATGTCCCGCCCGTTCCCCTATTGTATTGGCAAAAATCAGCAGGTAAAACTATTTCATCCGACTTGGAATGTACGGACGATCCAACAATATTCACTATGTTTAATAAATTTTGGTATAGGATTCCCGGAAATACATTATTAACCACATTATAATGACATTTACCCCATGGCTTACCAGAAATGACCTTACATGACTCGTAGAGATTGATTGAACCTTTTTTGTTGTTGTTTTGAATTAAAGGAAGCAACCCCATCTTTGTCATACCTCTAAAGATGTATTCAACCGTAATTCTAGCTTCTGTTAGACGGTTATTGTAATCAACTGCCGAAACGCTGTCTGGAAAGACTATGGGGATGAGTAAGTCCTTCATACACATTTCGATTCGTTCATCAAGCTCTGCTTCCCGGATAGCCTCAAACACATCACGAAAGTAATTCGTCTTAACCTGAATTTCCTTTGGGCGAGTTTTAACATGATTGGAGATTCGTTTGAAAAGTTCTGTTCTATCAGTAGCCTTGCTGTAATAAAGTTTGGGCCAATCTCCATCCCATGCTTTACGATCATCAAGAATGGAGTCATTTATTTCTTCTTCCGAACCAGCAGATAAAATGTACCAATTGATGGTGCGCTTATTCTGAGCAAAAAGGAAACGCAAACCACTCAGCGCTTCGGAAAGAAACTTAGTGGCATTATCTGCGCTATCTGTATGCTGCTTGCATTTTGCATCTAGGATGATCGCTTCCCAACTGGAGAAATCGTTTTCTAGGGCGGCTTTCGCTTTATCCCAGCAGTCGAAAGTGCACAAGTTCAGTCCATAATATTCAGCTTCTGAGTGGTATGCCTCCCTAATGATTGGATCGTCTTCAATCCAGAGAACCTTGATAAAGTCTTCGTCCATAATACAGTTTGTTTTATTCTGTAAGCCTACTTACATCCGGTAAATAAAGATGGTATGTAATAGTGTACTCTTCTTCTGGGGTAGATATAAACTCTACTTTCCCACCAAATTTCTCCACGATACTCTTAATCTCATGCCCACCTATCCCCAAATGGCCACCAGTATTGAGCGAAGTGCTGTAACCGTATGAGAGAACCATATCCTCACGAGCATCCTCTTTCAGCGGAGTGCCATTGTTTGAAATAGAGAGCACAATATTATCATCCTCGACCCACCAATCAAAGAGAATGCGATAATCAAATCGTGTCTCATCATTGAATCCATGGGCGGTAGCATTGGAAATAATGTCATCCATTACCCTGCAAAGCGCTTTTTCTGGAAACCTGACAGAACATATCTCCTTTCCCTTCTTTGAATAATCATCTATGCCGATTATGGAAATGAAGAACCTTGAGGATTGATGCTTGTGGGCGTACTTCTCCAAAAAATCCCTGACGTTTATTTTCACAGGACCACCCCAGTCATACTCGATGCCTGCCAGATTATCAACCTGGAAGAGGGCATCCTTCAGATATGAACTTATCTGATTAAGCACCACCTCAACTGTTATAGGGTTACGTTTCCCTATTAAATCTTTAATGCTGATACTCCCTCCATTATCTCGTATAAATGACTCTAATCGATTCCATTTAGAGGAGATTACAGATAATCTTCCGGCAAGCGCATGTTTTCGAATGCGAATCTCTTTCTGGAAGGACTCAAATTCCGCCACTCTCAGTTTCTCGCTTTCGCTTATCTGAGAAGAAAGTGCCTCATTAACACTTCGAATCTGCTCCTCAATAGGCACAATTGGTATGCGAACGTCCAGAAGATCAGATTTTTTAATTCGACCGTGGATAACACCGGCCTGCAGTCCCATAAGTTGATATTTGACCTCATCCGACTGTAATGTCAGCATTAAGTACTCTTTGGATACAACTTCGTTAGGGATGATGACATTTAATGTCTTTGCAGCATAGATTGCATCATCGCGAGTGTCTGTAAACCCTACTCGCACCTTTAAAGAGTCGATATTGAAATCGAAAATGATTACAGGCTCTGTGATCTTGTAATAACTCCCTGAATTCCAATAAACAGTATTCCTGATGGGTTTAATAGGAGCAATAGGCACACCCTGCACCAACGATGATGCGTTGATGTATGGAGAACCAAACTCGACAGATTTTGTTGTCGGCGCCACAACCGATGCAATATCTCCTAGTCGAACGTACTTATTCGGGTCAAGAGGATTTATATATTTTCTAGGGAGAAGACATCCATCTTGATCAATCTCCTCGTAGGGCACATTTTGAGTTGTATCCTCGTCCATGGCTTCCCAGATGTCATCAAGGTCCAATCGTGGTTTTTTTCTTTTATCCCGAATGAACTCAATTGAGGCATCATACATGAAAACGGATTCATTCTGCTGCTTAGTAAAGAGAACGACAGCAGTTTGAATGTTGGAACCCGTGAACAATCCACCTGGTAGCAGGACAACACTGGATATGGCTCGACTCCTTATCAACTTGTTCCGGACCTCACTATCATTATCTACTTGTCTGGAAAGAAAGCCCGCCTCTACTACAATAGCACAAACCCCGTTATCTGATAAATGTTCGAAAATAGTATCTACAATATTGGCAATAGTCATTTCCTTCCGCATTCCGAAAGGAGGACAGCAAACGACATTGTCCATCTTGAAACCATTGGAGGACATCGCACTTAAAGCATCGCAACACTGAATGTTGGCATCTATGCCATAAGCATGCATCCTAACAATTGAGGATGCCCACGTCCCTCTGTTGATCTCATAACATAGGGAATGACATCTCTTGAATGCCAGAGGGAAAGAACACATCCCCGAGAAAGGATTATATACATCCACGTCTGCCGGTTTACCAAGAAGTCCATAAATGAACTCTGCAATTTCGACTGGCATTCGGTGTTCTGCACTTTGTTTTCCTTCTACATCAATCGAAAGACAAGATTCGACTGCTTCTTTGTAATTATCAAGCAGAAACAATGCTTGTGTTTCGGAAAGGATTCCCTTTACATAAGGGCCTTGCTCCTCCAAACATTCCAGGACTTCAGCATTCGCACCAATCCCGGCCTTTTCCCTATATAGAAAAGATAGAAGTTCAAAACGAACACCTAACAAGTTCGTATAACCACGTCTTCCCGCAGCATAGGCCCAAATGATATTCGATACGATATTGTTCTGCATGTTAATTATCGTTTGGCAGTGCAAAGGTTAGTGTCACCTATGCAATCAATCTGCATAGTGGAATATTTCTCATACGATTCACGGATTACGCTCTTAATTTGTTCGCGGTAAGAGATTGGAGAGAGCACCTCAATATCCTTCCCAAAGGATAGAATGAGGGCTTCCAGTTCATTGTTGGGGATGACATTAATCTCCACGATTCGGTTGTCAAAGTCTACAATTCGCTGAGACTGATGGAGCGCCTTTGTTAATACATAGGGGAAGCGATGTTCCGAGAACTGAAGACGGATGGACTCCTTCTCCCTTGGGAATACGCTTACTCCCACGACATCGTCTAGGTATGTCTCAAAGTCTATATCTGAAGGAATATACTCCTTATTGACTTGCTCAAGATGCTCAATTCGGTCCAGCGGGATATTATAGATGGTATTCTGCTCCTCGTTGAGGCCGAATAGGAACCAGCGATTGTTGTATTCTTTGATATAATACGGATGGATCGTCCAGTCGTAATCAACATCCGTGAAAGTCTTGTACTGGATGTGAATGACCGACTTGTTGATGATGGCATCGAAGATATTCTGGAACCAATCGAGACCCGTGTATGTCTGATTGTCATCATAGCCTACAACACTTTTGGAAAAACCCCGCAGGCTAAGTTTGTCTTCCAACTTGACCACCAGTTCGGACATCCAATCGAAGTTGGGCATTCCTTTGAAGCGCTGAAGCATCAATATGGTTTCTTTGAGCTGTGCAAGGTCGTCTTCGCCAAGACCGCGCTTAAATATGGAGAAATCCCTTTCTGAATAACGGTAGTAGAAGCCGTTGCCATCATCAACAACTTCTATTTCTACGCCTTCTGCACCAGCCCTATCTCGCATATAGCTAATGTCCGAACGAAGGGTACGGGTCTTAATACCAGTATGTTCTGAACCATATAATTCACGCAGCTCTTCATTGCAACGTTCCATCAGATCGTCGAAGTAGAACTTTCTGTGGAAATTGCTTAAGCAATCATCCAGAACTTTGTACCGAATCTGTGCGTGCTTATTACTGGCCATTCAATAATCGATTACAATTGAACAAATTTAACTAAATCTCCCAAAAGAGCCCACAATTATCATAGAATAGTGTGCAATATGATTGCATAGAGTACATATACGCCCTACATACTATCCATACATAGCACCTATCTCGTCCCGCCAAAGCGCCAAGAGATACGCGGCTAACCTCCCGGTCCCAGGCGGCAGTGCTCGCGCCAAGGGCTTTAGGAACGATGAAGGTGGCGCTCCCGCTCCGTTTCGTGGAGCGCCAATTGTCCGTGTGGCGCTTTGGCTGGACTGCTGGTGAAGAGCGAAGTGGCAGATAACGTCCGTAGCTTGAATGCTTTCAAGGGCAGATTTTTGCCCAGAAAGCATTGCAAGCGAAGGCATCTGCCACGAGCGATATTGAAACGAAGATACACAACATCCCCCGCATATGACATGAACCCCAAAAGTTAGACAAAAAACTTTTGGGGTTTTGTTATGTCAAGAAAGCACAAGAAGCACAGCATTAATGATCGTATCAAATACATCAAGATGATAGAAGCTGGATATAGCATAGGCTATATCTGTCATCA
>JAFXNQ010000028.1 GCA_017529425.1 Bacteroidales bacterium
AAACTCATCTGGGTCTGCAGCAATGCTTCTATCGTATATCGCTGCTCCCTCGTTAAATGCTTGTATCCCATCCTCTGTCGCTTTTCTGGTTATGACAGTAAAGTTATACTGTCAGGATTCAAAGCGTTGCACTTCAGAGTAGAATCCAGCTCTGGCATCTCCACAATAATATAGGCAGCCGGAAGGCTGCCTATATTATTGTGGAGATGGGCGGACTCGAACCGCCGTCCAAACAACGTCCCCGCAAGCTTTCTACACGCTTATTTACCCTTTGATTGTAGGGATGCACCCGCCGGGCAACGGGCTAGTACAACCTTAGCCTCTGAATCTTTTCGCACCGACAGAGGCGATAGGTGCGAGCAGGAATTGTTCTGCCTACGTTCCGAACTCCGGACCGAACTTCCAGAAAATCCGGCGGAACGCTCGTCTGCCCGTCCTTGACGGGGAGATTAAGGAATCTGGCTTAGCCTAGATTACGCAGCGAGAGCATAGTTGTAGTTGCCAGTTATGGCGTGAGGTCTGAGATTTACGAGAGGGGCCACGACTCTCGGCGTGCTTACCTGAAGAAATCGATTGCTGTCAAAACCAAAACATCCCCATTTATTGTCAATTTCGGGCGCAAAGTTTGTAAAAAATTTTGAAAACTCGCTACATTTGAAATATGAAAGGTAAAATATGGCTCTGCGTGCTGCTGTTCGCAGCACTTGCATCGGTTCCTTTTTTAGTGCCCCACTGCGGCTGGGTGGCGCTCTTTGCTTATATTCCGCTGCTCAGGTTTGCCGATCTGTGCGAAGAGGGAGAAGTACGGCGCAAAGGCTGGTTCCTGTATCTGGCTTTTATCCTCTTCAACATTGCCACCACCTTCTGGATCAACTGGATATCGATACCCGGAGCCTTTTTTGCCATCACCTTGAATGCACTTCAGATGTGGGTGGTTTTCAGGCTCTTCATCTTCAGCAAAAGGTATTTCAAGGGAGGAATGGGCTACCTCTTCCTGATTGTGATGTGGATAGCCTGGGAGCGGGTGTATCAAAACGTAGAGATCTCGTGGCCCTGGCTCATTCTGGGAAACAGCCTGGCCACCAGTCCCGTCCTGGCGCAGTGGTACGAATATACCGGCTTCCTTGGCGGGAGCCTCTGGATCTGGCTGGGCAACATATTCCTCTACGAGACGTATAAGACGCTGCGGCGCAAAAGCGAGAGCAAGTACGACACCAGGGGCAAAGTGGCAATGTGCTTAATCACCGCTGCCCTGATTGCCACCCCCATAGCAATTTCACTGAGCCTATACAACAGTTATGTCGAGACCGACGACCCTGTGGAGGTAGTTGCCGTACAGCCCAACATAGACGCATATACAGAGAAGCACGGCGGTCTCAGGCAGGAGGTCCAGGACGAGAAGATGCTGAACCTTGTGCGCGGCGTAATCACAGACAGTACCGTTTTTGTGATAACCCCCGAGACCTACACATTCCAGTATGACCTGGACAAGCCCGAAACCAATGTGACCTACGCCGCCATCCAGCGCCTGCTGCGAGACTACCCTCAAACCAGCTTTATTCTTGGGGCCATCACATACCGCCTCTTCCCCACAAGGGCCGCCGCGCCATACAACGCACATCCGGTTGGCGACAAATGGTATTGCTCTTACAATACGGCGATGATGATAGATACCACCGGAATGCGCAACTACTATCACAAGTCCAAGCTCGTGCCGGCGGTGGAGATAATCCCCTATCAGCGCTATCTGGGCTTCCTGGGCAAAGTATTCGAACTGTTCGGCGGTTCGATGAGCAGTTACGGCGTGAGCGACGAAGTACATAACCTAACCAGCAAAGAGGGGACCGATGTGGGCGTAATGATCTGCTACGAGTCCATCTACGGAGAGTACTACCGTCGCACAGCAAACTATGGGGCACAGTTCACCGCCGTGATTACCAACGACGGATGGTGGGGAGACACACCCGGCTACCGGCAGCATTTCCGCTACGCCAGGCTGCGCGCCATCGAGACTCGGCGCGACGTTGTGCACGTGGCCAATACCGGCATCTCCGGATTCATAAACCAGCGCGGTGACGTGATTCAGCGCACCGGATGGTGGGAACCCGTGG
Organism: Bacteroidales bacterium; assembly: GCA_017529425.1. GTDB lineage: Bacteria > Bacteroidota > Bacteroidia > Bacteroidales > UBA932 > Equibacterium. The sequence continues at coordinate 2,112 of JAFXNQ010000028.1, forward strand.
CCATTCGTAACACCGTAAATCTCAACAATAAAAAGACCTGCTACACCTTATATGGCGATGTAACAGGCCGTTTATGCAGTTTTATGTTTCTGCTTCTGTCTATTGCGCTTCTTGTAAGACGCCTTACCTCAAAATAGCCCCGAACTTGCTTTCGAAGGTCTTGAGCAGCTTGTCCATAATCCGCTCTACAGCTTCGTCAGTAAGGGTCTGCTCAGGATTCTGAAGCACGAAGCTGAGCGCGTACTGCTTCTTGCCTTCCGGGATCTTTATGCCTCGATATACGTCAAACAGAGTCACGCTCCTAAGCAGAGCCTTCTCTGTGCGAAGGGCTTCGCGACGGATGTCTGCAAACGAAACCTTCTCGTCGAGCAGCAGGGCCAGGTCACGCTTGACCTCCGGGTACTTGGGCAGTTCGCGATATTTCACCTTGTTGCGGCGGATCACCTGCATCAGGGTCTTGAAAGAGACCTCGGCCACAAATACCGGCTGCTTTATGTCGAACATCTTGAGCATCGCCTTGGATACGGTACCGATGGTGGCGAACCGCTTGCCCTGCAGGGAATAAGTGAGGCCCTCGCTGAAAATGTCAGACGGTGCCGGGGCGCACTCCATATCGTAGAGACTCATTCCGTAGCGGCGCACAAGCAACTCCAGATAACCCTTAAGCTCAAAATATGAACCGGCCCCTATCTCGTTATTCCACACCTTGGCGGCAGGTCCTGTGATTATCAACGAGAGCATCAGCTCCTCGTGATAGTTATTCAGGTTAGCCCCGCTCTGCGGATCGGCTTCTTCTGCAGTGTAGCTGTAAACATTACCTATCTCGTACAGTCTCAAGGCGTTGTTTTGATGCTTGATATTGTAGGAGACTGTCTCCAGGCTGGCGGGAATAAGGCTCTGGCGCATACAGTCCAGATCGGAACTGAGCGGATTGAGCAGCCGGACGCAATTTGCCGCCGGGAAGGTCTCGAGTTTGTCGTAGTATGCGCTGCGTGTGAGCGAGTTATTCATTATCTCGTAGAAGCCGCGGTTGGTGAGCAGGTCGCTGACCTGCTTGCGGACCAGTTCGGGATCGGGACTCGGAGTGGGCTGGATGCTGGCCTTCATACCGTCCGGGAGTTCTATGTTGTTGTAGCCGTAGATTCGCAGCACCTCTTCCACTACGTCGCACTCGCGGGTGACATCCACATAATATGCCGGCACTGCCACGCGGCAGCCATTTTCGCTCTCTGAAACAATCTGGTAATCCAGATAAGAGAGGATATCCTTAACAGTCTGCACGCCGATATTCTTGCCCATCAGGGAGAACATACGGGCATATTCCAGGTCAACTTCTGCACGCTTGAATTCGCATGCGCAGAACTCCTGCGGCTCTCCCACGACAGTCGCACCGGAAAGCTCGCAGATAAGCTGGGCCGCACGGCGAGCCACGTTCATAGTGTTGGTGGGGTCTATGCCGCGCTCGTAGCGGAACGATGCGTCGGTCTTGAGGCCCAGACGCTTGCTGGTCTTGCGGATGGTGACGGGATTGAAGTATGCAATCTCCAGGAATACATCGGTGGTAGCCTCTGTCACACCTGACTTTTCACCGCCAAACACGCCGGCAATACACATCGGCTCGCGGGTGTTGGCAATCACCAGGTCGCGGTCAGTCAGGGTGCGCTCCACACCGTCCAAGGTAACCATCTTCTCCCCTTCTGCCGCACGGCGGACAATCACCTTGCCCCCCTCTATCTGGTTCAAATCGAAGCAGTGCAGCGGCTGGCAGTACTCATTGAGTATAAAATTGGTGATATCCACGATATTGTTGATGGGACGCTGTCCCACAGAATTCAGGCGGTCACGCAACCATTCCGGCGACGGGCCGACCTTTACATCCTTGAAGGTGATGCCGATGTAGCGGGGAGCATCTTCCGGAGCGATAACCTCAACCGGAATGGCTTTACCCTCACCCTTAAGTTCGATTGAGGGCTGCGGCAGGGTCCACTCTACCGGCACGTTGTTCAGGCGGCACCATGCATACAGGTCGCGAGCCACACCGATGTGCGATGCTCCGTCAATGCGGTTGGGGGTCAGGCCTATTTCATAAACAGTGTCGCAGGCAAGCTTCAGATACTCCTTGGCAGGGGTGCCGGGGACAGCATCGGGCTCGAGGACCATGATACCGGAGTGATCTTCTCCAATACCGAGTTCGTCCTGAGCGCAAATCATACCAAAGCTCTCCACGCCGCGGATCTTGGATTTCTTGAGTTTGAGTTCCTCACCGTGGATGTCCACCAGCCTGGTACCTACAGTGGCCAGCATAACCTTTTGGCCGGCAGCCACGTTGGGAGCGCCGCAAACAACCTGGAGCGGCTCGGCCTGCCCGATATTAAGCTTGGTTATGTGCAGATGGTCGCTGTCCGGATGCGCCACACACTCCAACACCTCGGCCACCACAACGCCTGCCAGACCTCCGGGAATCTGCTCTACGGTCTCTACGTGCTCCACCTCCAGACCGGTGAAAGTCAACACCTCGGCCACTTTTTCCGGGGTGAGGTCAAACTTAAGATAATCTTTAAGCCAATTATACGAAACTGTCATCTCTGTATACTATTTAAACAATGATTCTACATAATCCTTCTTGTTGAAGAGGCGAAGGTCCTCTATCTTCTCCCCGACACCGATAAACTTGACGGGGATTTTGAACTGGTCGCTGATACCGATAACGACGCCACCTTTGGCGCTACCGTCAAGCTTTGTGACAGCCAGCGCTGTGACATCGGTGGCACGGGTGAATTCCCGGGCCTGCATAAAACCGTTCTGACCGGTGGAGCCGTCAATTACCAGCAGCACCTCGTGCGGGGCATCTGGCACCACCTTGCGCATAACGTTGCGTATCTTGGTGAGCTCGTTCATCAGGTTGACCTTGTTGTGAAGGCGGCCTGCGGTATCTATGATCACCACGTCGGCGCCTTTGGCCACGGCCGATTTCACGCTGTCATACGCCACAGAGGCGGGATCGCTCCCCATCTCCTGCTTGATGATATCAACCTCGGCACGCTCCGCCCAGATAACCAGCTGGTCTACGGCGGCTGCACGGAAGGTATCGGCGGCACCAAGCACAACCTTCTTCCCCTCTGCCTTTAACTGTGCAGCCAGTTTACCGATAGTGGTGGTCTTCCCGACACCGTTCACACCCACAACCATTATCACGTAAGGTTTTTTGCTGAAGTCAAAGGGCTCCTGCTCCACGGCATCACCCGCAATCAGCGCCTCTATCTCTTCGCAAAGGATGCGGTTAAGGTCGGCGGTATTGAGATATTTGTCGCGCTTAACACGCTCTTCCAGACGCTCGATGATCTTAACGGTGGTATCCACCCCGACATCGGAGGCAATCAGCGCCTCCTCTATGGAATCAAGCACATCGTCATCCACCACACTCTTGCCCATAACGGCATACTGCAACTTGCTCATCAGACTCTGCTTGGTCTTCCCAAGACCGGTCTCCAGGGCCGCCTTCTCCTCTGCCTGTGCTTTGGCGTCGTTCTTATTCTTCCAGAAAAATATTCCCATATCGCAAAAATACTAAAAATATGGTGCTTTAAGCGTTTATCTGAATATTAAATCCCTCCGCTACCAGCGGAGATGCAGCCTGCGCCAGGGCGGCGGCATCCACCTTCTCTATCCCGGCCACCGGGGTGTCACGACTCACGCTGTAGAGCATCACCTCGCGGGGATGCAGTTCGCGCACAATGTTGCGCCAGGCATCAAGTGCCGCCGGCGTTGTGTTGTCCACCACCGGCCCCTTCACCAGCATGGTCTGCATCACAAAGTTTCCATCGAACGCCTTCATCAGTTCTACGGTGCGTGCCACGCTGTAACCCTTGTGGGGACGATTCATCACCTCGGCCATATCGTCCAGCGCGCAGTCTATCTTGAGAATCGGGTTATCCACCCTCTTCAGCGCCTCTACTATTTCCGGCCGGTCGAGGCGGGTAGCGTTTGAGAATACGCTCACCACAGCCCGCGGGAACCAACGGTCGCGGGAGGCGAGCGTCAGTTCGATTATTTCCGGGAAACCGGGATGGAGCGTAGGTTCGCCGTTGCCGGTGAAGGATATCGAATCGATTCCCTGCCCTGCGGCAGCCAGTTCTGCGAATCGCCCCAGGACCGCCTCGCGAACCTCATCAAGGGTAGGCAGGCGGTGGTTTGAGGCACCTAGCCTGAGCCCCCCGCACTCACAATACACGCAGTCAAAGGTACACACCTTGGCTTCGCGAGGCAACAGATTGATACCCAGCGAACGCCCTACCCGACGGCTGTGTATCGGGCCGAACACGATATCGTTCCAGAGAAAAGTCGCCATATCTTAAAACAATAAAGACGAAGCCGGCGGCTCCGTCTTATATCGGTATACCTGTGCCTGGCTCAAAAATTAGTTCTGAGTTTTGGCGAAAAATTCTTTAACCTTATCGGTGGGTACGAGCTCCTCCTTGAAGGTGTAAGAGCCGGTACGACCGTTCTTGTCCATACGGATGCATTTAACAACGCTTTTCTGGTCTTTCCTGTCACCGCCGAATGTTGCGACCGCTTTCTTTGCCATAGTATTGCGAAATTTATAATGTTACTACTTAATCTCCTTGTGAAGAGTCATCTTGCGCAGATACGGGTTGTATTTCATACGCTCCAACTTGTCGGGAGTATTCTTTTTGTTCTTGGTGGTGATGTAGCGGGACATACCCGGACCACCGCTAGCCTTCTGCTCGGTGCACTCGAGAATCACCTGGACTCTGTTACCTTTCTTTCCTGCCATAGCCGTAATTGTTAAACGATTTTAATTAAACCTTTAGCCTCAGCGCGCTTAAGAGTCTCGGCAAGGCCGTTCTTATAGATGGTCTTCATACCGTTGCAAGAGACCTTCAAAGTGATAAACCTGCCCTCTTCCTCAGACCAGAACTTCTTGGTTTTGAGGTTGGGAGCAAACTCGCGTTTAGTGCGTCTGCGGGAGTGGGAAACATTGTTTCCTATCATCCTCTTCTTACCTGTAACCTGACAAACTCGTGACATAATATGCTATTTTTTATTTTTTCTGCTTTTTAAGGGCTGCAAATATCTTGATTTTTAATCAAAAAACCAAATTTTTTATGAATTCAGCACAAACTTGCCTATACGGCGCCATCTGACCCTGCCGCCCGGCTCCTTGGAGAGCCATATTATCGCCGGCGTACCCACGATATGATCTTCAGGGACAAAGCCCCAGTAGCGGGAATCCAGCGAGTTATGACGGTTGTCACCCATCATAAAGAAATAATCCTGCTTGAATGTATATTCGGTTATCTCCTGGCCGTCGATATAGAACCTGCCGCCCTTCTCTTCAAAATTGTTGTGTTCGTAAACTTCAATGATACGGCGATAGAACGCGATGTTCTCCTTGGTAAGGGTAACTGTAGCCCCCTTGGCCGGAATCCACACCGGTCCGTAGTTGTCACGGGTGAAACCGCGGTCGTCGAAGGGGAAAATCATCTTGTATGAATCAAGATAATCACCCGGGTAGTTCTCTAAATTGACAGTTGCGCCCACAACATTGGACATCTTTGCCACCACCTTGTGCGCCGCTGCAGTGAGAGTCAGGTTGTGATAACCAGGCAGCTGGGGGTCGTAATGGATCTGATTGCGGTCCACACCGAGCTTCTCCAGCGCCACGCGGCTGATCGGGGTTCCATTGGTAACGACCTTGTAAGTGAGCTGGATACCGTCATACACCTTCTGCTGTTCACCGTCGATGTACACCAGACCGCCCTCGATTGTGAGAGTGTCCCCCGGCATACCCACCAGGCGCTTCACATAATGGTCTGTCTTGTCGGCGGGGCGGGTCATCACCGGACCGAATACCTGCTGCGTGTATTCGCGGCCGTTGATACGTACGTGTGCGTAGTAGTCCTCGGCCGGTACGCGCGCCAGTATAGTGTCTCCGTGAGGGAAGTTGAACACGACGCAGTCACCGCGGCGGATTCCCCGACCCAGCGGTTTTAATCTGCGATAAGGCCATTTGACCGCCTCTGAATACGACTTTTTGCCGTCCAGCCAGGTGTTGTGCGTGAACGGTATGGTGAGGGGTGTCTCCGGGATACGGGGACCATAGCGCATCTTGTCCACAAAGAGAAAATCACCCGTCATCAGGGTGTTCTCCATAGACGAAGAAGGTATCTTGAACGACTGGAAAAAGAAGATATTGACAAAGGTGACCACAATCACTGCAAAGATGATGGCATCCAGCCAGTCAAGCAGCAGGTTTGGTTTCTGGCCCTCCTTGTATCTCGGTTTCCAGAAGGTCCAGTTGACCTTCTTTGTGACGCACATATCAAAAACAACAATAAGGCCAAGTAACCACCAGTAACTGTGCAACCATATTACCCAAAGGCAGTACAGGATGCCCCAGAAGGCGAACTTGACCCACTTGTTGCGGATGAAGTTTTTGAAAGTCAAAACTATTTGACAGAGTTGATTATTGCCTCGAATGCTGCGGGATTGTTCATCGCGAGGTCAGCGAGGACTTTGCGGTTGAGGCCTACATTCTGAGCGTGGACAGCACCCATGAACTGGGAGTAGGTCATACCGTGCTGACGTGTAGCAGCGTTGATACGTGCAATCCACAGTGCGCGGAAGTTGCGCTTTTTACCCTTGCGGCCGCTGTATGCATAAGTTAAACCTTTCTCGTAGGTGTTCTTGGCAACCGTCCAGACGTTTTTCCTGGAGAGGAAATTACCGCGGGTCTCTTTCAAGACTTTCTTGCGGCGAGCTCTTGAAGCTACTGAATTTACCGATCTTGGCATAATTTAATGATTTTTGACAGTCAGCGCCCCTTTTGCAGGGGACTTTACAAGCTGAACTTTCGGTTAATAAATGTTTACTTGACCAACAACTCTTTGATTCTCTTCACGTCAACAGAGTCAACGATTGCGAAGTGATCGAGGTTACGTTTCTGCTTTTTGGTCTTCTTTGTGAGAATGTGGCTGTGATAAGCGTGTCTTCTCTTGATCTTACCCGATCCGGTGAGCGTGAAACGCTTCTTTGAACCGGAATTGGTTTTCATTTTAGGCATTTCTAATCTATTTTAAATGTTCATTAAACTCTATTTCTTCTTTACGGGGGCAATCATCATTATCATACGCTTGCCCTCAAGCTTGGGCATCTGCTCCGCCTTTCCGTATTCCTCCAGCTCAACTGCAAACCTTAGCAATAACTTCTCTCCCTGTTCGGAGAAGAGTATCGAGCGTCCGCGGAAGAAGACGTATGCCTTCACTTTGCACCCCTCCTGCAAGAAGCTCTGTGCGTGTTTGAGCTTGAATGCATAGTCGTGCTCGTCGGTCTGCGGGCCAAAGCGGATCTCCTTGATGACCACCTTGGAGGCGTTAGCCTTCTGCTCTTTGAGCTTCTTGCGCTGCTGATACTTGAACTTCTGATAGTCAATTATCTTGCAGACAGGCGGAGTCGCCGTGGGAGCTATCTCCACCAGATCGAGCTCCTGCTCGGCAGCCATCGCGAGAGCCTTTGACAGAGGATAAACACCCTGCTCAGGGATATTCTCCCCCACTAATCTAACTTGCGACGCAGTAATTTGCTCATTTACCCGATGGTCGTCTTCGTCTCTTTGCTGGCGACCCTGCTGGGGCTTCCGCGGAGCCGGTTTCGGCTTGGGCGGGCGGTAATTTGAGTTTGCTATAGTTGTGTCCTCCTAATTAAGTTCTTCTTTTACTGCGTTGCTTATGTAGTTTGCAAAATCTTCAATCGACATCACGCCAAGATTCTCGCCTCCCTGCTTGCGTACAGCCACGCTGCCGGACGCCTCCTCTTTCTCTCCGACCACGAGAATGAACGGTATATGTTTGAGTTCATTTTCGCGTATCTTCTTGCCAATCGTCTCGTTACGGTTGTCGATTAGGGCGCGAATTTCGTAATTTTCAAGTAATTCGCAAACTTTTTTTGCAAAATCGTTGTATTTCTCGCTCAGCGGAAGGATAGCCACCTGGTCGGGTGCGAGCCAAAGCGGGAACTTACCGCCGGTGTGCTCGAGCAGCACAGCCACAAAGCGCTCCAGAGAGCCGAAAGGCGCACGGTGAATCATAACCGGACGGGCCTTGGCATTGTTGCTGTCTACATATTCGAGTTCGAACCTCTCGGGCAGATTGTAATCGACCTGGATGGTACCCAGCTGCCAGCTGCGGCCCAGGGCGTCCTTAACCATAAAGTCAAGCTTGGGGCCATAGAATGCTGCCTCACCCAACTCCACGACTGTGGGGAGATTCTTCTCTGCAGCTGCCTCAATGATAGCTTGTTCCGCCTTTGCCCAGTTCTCGTCGCTACCGATATATTTGGTCTTGTTATTAGGGTCGCGCAACGAAACCTGTGCGGTGAATTCGGTAAAGTTGAGGGTCTTGAACACGTATAATATAATGTCGATGACCTTGCAGAACTCCTCCTTGATCTGGTCGGGACGGCAGAAAAGGTGGGCGTCATCCTGTGTAAAACCACGTACACGGGTCAGGCCGTGCAGCTCACCGCTCTGCTCATAACGGTATACTGTTCCAAACTCTGCAAAGCGGAGCGGCAGGTCCTTGTAAGAGCGGGGCTTGCTGCGGTATATCTCGCAGTGGTGAGGGCAGTTCATAGGTTTGAGCAGATACTCCTCACCCTCCTGCGGGGTAGTTATCGGACGGAAGCTGTCGGCACCGTAATGTGCCCAGTGACCGCTTGTTATATAAAGGTCTTTGCTGCCGATGTGCGGAGTGATTACGGGCAGATAACCGTACCTCTTCTGAACCTTCTGGAGGAACTCCTGCAGACGGCCGCGAAGATCTGCGCCTTTGGGGAGCCAGAGCGGAAGACCCTGCCCTACACGGTTGGAGAAGGTAAACAGTTCCATCTCACGCCCCAGTTTACGATGGTCACGCTTCTTGGCCTCCTCGAGCATCACAAGATATTCATCCAGCATGCTCTTCTTGGGGAACGTAATACCGTAGATGCGGGTCAGCATCTTATTGTGCTCGTCGCCACGCCAGTAGGCACCAGCGATGCTCAGAAGCTTGATAGCTTTTATCATCGATGTGTCGCGAAGGTGCGGGCCGCGGCAAAGGTCAGTGAAATTACCGTTCGTATAGAACGATATCGTACCGTCTTCAAGGCCGTCTATCAGTTCACATTTGTACTGGTCGCCCTTTGCGGTGAATTTTGCCAGAGCCTCAGCCTTGGGGACATCGGTACGTACAAAACTCTCTTTGTTACGGGCCAGCTCCATCATCTTTGCCTCTATCTTTGGCAGATCCTCGTCTGAGATGGTGGTGTCGCCAAGGTCTACGTCATAATAGAAACCATTGTCGATTGCCGGACCGATACCGAACTTGATTCCGGGATAAAGCGCCTCCAGAGCCTCCGCCATAAGGTGGCTGGATGAGTGCCAGAAGGCTTTCTTGGCCTCTTTATCCTCCCACTTGTGCAGTTTGAGCTCTGCATCGGAGTTGATGGGGCGGTCAAGGTCATAAATTTCGCCGTTCACGGTTGCCACAATGACATCGGCTGCGAGACGCGGACTTATGCCCTGCGCAATCTCATATGCGGTAATGCCCTGGTTGTATTCCTTAACGGCACCGTCGGGAAAAGTAATTTTAATCATATCTGTGTCTATTTGTTATTCCACTAATAATCGTGCAAAGTTAAAACAAATTATTACATTTGCGTAAATCTCAAACAGGAAACACTATGAGCGAATTTGGCAAAGGATACAAATGGAGCCAGGCTGCAGTGAAAGGATTGCTTCTGGCGCTGATAACTATTGTCTGCAACACCATTACTTACATCTTCCACGGCAGCACCATTGTGAGCCTGCTGGCTTTCATTGTGCGCACCGTGGCTTCTATCTGGCTGCTGGTGACATTTATGAAGCAATATGCCGCCACCACCGGAGAGAATCCCATGGGTTTTGCCCTTTGCACGGTGCTGCTCTCTTCCCTGGTATGCGCATTCTACGATGCTGCCGCCATTGCATGGCTGTTCCCCAGCCTTATGGGGCAGATCGATGAAGCCATGACCCAGTCGCTGAGCATGATGCCTGCAGAAGGTCAGGGCATAATGGAGCGGATGATGGACCACTACCCCCGCATAGCCTTCTTCTCTACCTTTATCAAGGACTTCATCTTTGGCCTTATAGTGGCCGCTATCGCCAACTCCTCTACCCGCAAGAAAGATATCTTTGGCGACGAGGGCAAGCAAGAAGAGGACGAACTTGCCTAAGCGATGGATCTCTCTATAGTCATATCTCTCTTTAACGAGGAGGAGTCGCTATCCGAACTCACATCCCGCATCAATGCCACGTTGGATGGAACCGGATGCGATTATGAGATTATCATGGTGGACGACGGCAGCACCGACTCATCCTGGGAAAAGATTCTTTCTCTAAAAAAGGAGTGCAGCCGGGTGCACGGCATCCGCTTCCGCCGCAACTACGGCAAATCTGCCGCCCTGTTCTGCGGGTTCGAGGCTGCGCAGGGCGACATTGTGGTAACCATGGACGCCGACCTGCAGGACGACCCGGCCGAGATTCCGGAGATGATGCGGATGATCCGGGAAGATGGATACGACCTGGTCTCTGGCTGGAAAAAGAAGCGTTACGACAACAAGTTTACCAAGAATATCCCCTCCAAGATATACAACTGGGCAGCCCGCAAGGTAACCGGCATCAAACTGCACGATATGAACTGCGGACTCAAGGCATACCGCTCTGAGGTAGTCAAGAGCATTGAGGTATACGGCGAGATGCACCGCTTCATACCCTACCTGGCAAAGAACGCCGGTTACGAGAAGATCGGTGAGAAGGTCGTGAAGCACCAGGCCCGCAAATACGGCTCGAGCAAATTCGGAATGGAGCGGTTTATGAACGGCTTTCTGGACCTGATGACAATCTCTTTCCTCCAGAAGTTCGGCCGCAAGCCCATGCACCTGTTCGGAGTTGTCGGCACCCTGATGTTCCTTGCCGGATTCATATGTTCCGTATGGCTTATTGTGGCGAAACTCATCCGCCAGAGCCACGGCCTCGCCTTCCGTCAGGTCACAGACCAGCCGCTGTTCTACGCCGCAATAGTGTGCCTCTTGATTGGTGTGATGGTGTTCCTTACGGGATTCATTGCAGAACTGATTTCGCGCAATTCTGCCGGCAGGAATGTCTACAATATCAAAGAGAGGTTTTAACGCCTTACAATCCAAAAAGGTATAAAGCATAACCCAACGCCGCGGCCACTGCGGCGTTGATTATTTTTGCCTTAATAAAACCTGTTTTGGTCTCTGCCAGCAGGGGGAGGCTGGCGTGTCCGTCCTGGGAAATGCTGCTGGCCAGCAGCACGGAAAAAGGTATCAATCCACCGGCAAACATAGTCACGAATATCAGGTGCGGCCCCGACTCCGGAATCAGGCCGATGAGAACCGCCAGCAGTATCAGGATGGGGATATTCCCCTTCACAATCGATTCCAGGTCAAAATAGTGCATCCCTGCCTCTATCAGCAGCAAGGCTCCGAAGCTCCAGAGAAAGATGCGCAGCAGATGTTTCTTTACCACATGATTCCAGAGATGGTCGTGCACAAAGTGGTTGCTGCCGAATGCAGCCGCCCAGAGAGCTAAAAGGGAGCATACGGCGAACAACAGGTTAATCCAGTATTCATCAAAGACATTGAAGTGCCCCGCCGCCGAGGGTTCGTGGTCATGCTCCAGCATCCCCATCGCCAGCGCAGCTATGAATGCGCCGATGCCAATCATCAGGATTATTCGCTGCCAGGATGCCCTCTTCAGGTTATTCCAACTTGCTCCGATACCATGATGGTCGCCCCCGTGAACCTCAAAATGCTCGTCGCAATGGGTGTGCGGTGCCTTGTGGGCTTTAGAGAGCATATCCACAATCAAGCCTGCAGCGATTCCAATCACAAGCAATGCCCCAAAGAGGAGCATGGCCTTGCCGGGGAACATCGCCAGCATCAGGAAGGCCTCATCGCCAGAAGATGCTATCAGCATCGCAATCAGGGCGCCGAAAGATATCATCCCGTGAGAGTAGAGCGACACTACCGCAAATCCCCCCATACAGCCGGGAATCACCCCCAGGAAACCGCCCAACAGCACCTGGCCAAAACGCGAACGTCCCAGATGCGCCCCCATCTGACCGCCAGATGTAACATTGATCCACTCGATCAGCATCATCATAATGATGACCAGACCTGTGATCTGCACGGCGCTCAGCAGCGCATCCAGTATTAACTCCATAAATTAACTGTTGTATTTCTCTATCAGCTCTTCTGCTGCGGCAAAGGAGTCGAGTTTGCCCTCAAGCACCGCCTGCTCGTAATCAGGCAGCAGACGACCTATTGTCTCGCTCTCATAGAACATATCCTTGAGAGAGTCGTTTATACTCTCATACATCCAGTAGCGGGCCTGTTCGCGGCGGCGTTTCAGATAAAAACCGTTACCGGTTACAAGATCAAAATACTCCTCCAGCTTCTTCATTATGTCATCCAACCCCTCTTTGGTTACGGCAGAAGAGGTCACCGCGGTGGGGACCCATCCCGATTCTGTCGGCGGGAAAAGATGCAGCGCACTGGCATAAAGCGAGCGTGCCACCTTTGCCTTCTCCACATTATTGCCGTCGGCCTTGGTGATGGCTATCAGGTCTGACATCTCCATAATGCCGCGCTTGATGCCCTGCAGCTCATCTCCAGCACCGGAGAGCATCAGCAGCAGGAAAAAGTCGCTCATGGAGTGGACTGCGGTCTCACTCTGCCCTACACCGACCGTCTCTATGAATATAACGTCGTAGCCGGCCGCCTCGCACAGCAGTATAGTCTCCCGCGTGCGGCGGGCAACACCTCCAAGAGAACCGGCGCTGGGGCTGGGGCGGATAAACACCTTGGGGTCGCGCACAAGTGTCTCCATTCGGGTTTTATCGCCCAGGATGGAACCTTTGGTGCGCTCGCTGGAGGGGTCTATGGCCAGCACGGCGAGCTTATGTCCACGGGCGGTTATGTGGCTGCCGAAAGCTTCTATGAAGGTGCTCTTCCCCACACCGGGGACACCTGTTATGCCAATGCGCATTGTCTTGCGGTCGGCAGCTAGCCTCTGGCAGCGGGCTATTATCTCGCCGGCCACCTTGCGGTGCTCAGGTGAAAGACTCTCCACCAGGGTTATAGCCTGACTCAGAATTGTGGTATCCCCAGCCTCTATGCCAGCCATATACTCATCGACACTTTTGATGCCGGGCCGGCGCAGGGGGCGGTTTGCAAGATACGGGTTAATCACTGGCGGCTGCTTGATACCGTCGTTTACCTTGAGGGCAGAATCATCGTTCCTGTAATCGTCAAAAAAGTCGCCTTGCTTCTCCATAAATCTACTTTATCCATCCATTGATAAAGAAATCCAGACGCGGACGGAGCGGGGAATTGGTGGTAAGGGTCATTATGCTCACAAATTCGCCAGTCTGGGTAGAGGTGTCGTATTTTATCTTAATCTCGCCACTCTTACCCGCAGCAATCTTCACCGGGGTCTTGGTAACGATTTGGGCACGTCCGTCGTCAGAATCTGCTTTGTATATGATAAGGGGGGTCTTGCCTGTATTCTTCACCACGATAGTGTGATCCACTTTAGCACCCTTCTGAACCTCGCCCAGGTCAAGATAGCCCTTGTCGAAGCCCGCCACGGGAGCCTTCTCTTTCATCGCGGGGGTGTAGTCGTCAAAATTCTCGGCTATGGTTGCCTCCACCTTAATCTTCTCGGGGGCAGGCTTTCCATCGATAATAAATGATGCGAGATACTCACTCCTCCCCCACTTTTTCTCTCCGAGGGCGGTATTCACCGTGTATGACAGGGTAGCTTTCTTGCCAGCCGGGATGGGATTGGGGCTTACGGTCATTGAGAGGGCCGGCTCTTCACACACCACCTCCACCTTGACAGGCTTTTTGGAGAGGTTTGCGATTGAAGTGCCATCGGTACGCGACTTACCCTGCAGCATGTTGCCAACCAGCAGGGTTTTCTCGCGGGTCCCCAGCACTCCGCCTATTGTATTGGTGTACATCTCCCTGAGGCTGAGCTTCTTGTTATAGACCACACCCTTGATATGGAGAATTACCGGCCGGTTGATACCCGATATGTATGCGGTGATTGACTTGCTGACTTCGGCATGGAGTCACCCCGAAGCGCAATAAGGAACGTTGCACGGGTGCTTGACGTCCCAGGTGCGAGGGGCGAAGCGCTTGCCTCGTTGGCTCCGTTCTACCCGTGGCGTCAGACATTTGAAAGCGTATTGAGGGAGTCTGAGGAGCTACGGCGCATCTACGAAAGTGGAAACGGCGCTGAAAGCCAGATTCTCCATCTCGCCGAAAAGCTGTGCGGATGCGTACGGCAAGTCGGCGTCCACGCGTGCGGCATTGTCATTTCGCCCGAAGCAATGACGGAATTCGCGCCCGTCATGCGCTTGGATGGAGGTCCGATTCATCTTGTCACACAGTATGGCGGATGGTGCGTTGAGGAGATTGGTCTTGTGGAGTTTGACATCCTTGGCTTGAAGGCGCTCTCGGATCAGAAGCGGTGCCTTGAACTGGTCTCGGCCA
>JAFXNQ010000029.1 GCA_017529425.1 Bacteroidales bacterium
TCCGTTCGCTCTTATTCGCTTCGTTATCTCTCGTACTCTTAGTTTCTCAACTATGTACTCTTCTATAAGTAACTTGAGTGAATCATTTCAGACACTATTTCATGCCCTCCATGATTGTCTTTGAAATTGCAGTCCCTAATATAATTACTATTACAGACTATCTTAATTTCTTTTTACCTCTTTATCTCTCTCAAGATTTCAATGAACTTTCACCCCCCCTTTCGGAAGGGACTGCAAAGATACACATCTTTTCCAATATGCAAAATTTTTGATAGAGAATTTTTAAAAAATTATCCTTTTGGCTCAATTATAATTATATTTGGAGCACTATGAACGATTCTGAAAACTTAAAAACCCAACTGCCGGAAAACGCGTACCGGAAGCTGGAAAAGGGTGAGGAGTACACCCCTATAATGTCTCCAAAGAAAAAATATCCGGAAGCGACGGTGTGGTCGGTGATTATAGGCTTGCTGATGACCATCATTTTTTCTGCCGCAGCCGCATATCTGGGGCTCAAGGTGGGACAGGTGTTTGAGGCGGCCATCCCCATAGCCATAATAGCTGTGGGCCTCTCCACCGCCAGCAAGCGTCGCAACGCTCTGGGAGAGAATGTTATAATACAATCTATCGGCGCCTGCTCCGGCGTAATTGTGGCGGGGGCGGTATTTACGCTGCCTGCCATATATATACTTGGGCTGGACGTAAGTTTTGTGCAGATGTTCATGAGCTCTCTGCTGGGCGGCATGCTGGGCATCCTGTTCCTGATCCCTTTCCGTAAATACTTCGTAAAGGAGCAGCACGGGGAGTACCCGTTCCCGGAGGCTACTGCCACCACGCAGGTGCTGGTGAGCGGCGAGAGCGGCGGAAAGAGTTTCAAGACGCTGCTGACTGCCGGCCTGATTGGCGGTATCTACGATTTTATAGTTTCCACGGTCGGTGCCTGGACGGAGACACTCTCCACCACGGTTATGCACTGGGGTCAGGTAGTTGCCGACAAGGCCAAAATCGTGCTCAAGATAAACACCGGCGCGGCAGTGCTGGGCCTTGGTTATATTGTCGGTCTTAAATATGCCTTCATCATCTGCTGCGGTTCTTTGCTGGTGTGGCTGGTGGCCATCCCGCTTATGGGCGCATTCTGCGGCGGTGTCGATATCATGGGCATGAGCTTCTCAGAGGCCATATCGCAATGGTCTGCGGATGAGATTTTCCGCACCTACGCGCGCCAGATCGGCATCGGCGGCATAGCCACTGCCGGCATCATCGGCATAATCAAGCAGGCAGGCGTAATAAAGAGCGCAGTCGGCCTTGCTGTGGGTGAATTCCGCAAGAAGGATAAGAACAGCGCCGAGGAGGTGGAGCGCACCCAACGCGACCTCCCCATGAAAACGGTGGTCTTTGGCATAGTATTGACCCTGATTGCCGTATTTGCATTCTTTGCACTGGGCGGCATAGTAAACAATGTATGGCAGGCGCTGGTAGGATTGCTGATAGTAGCTGTAATCGCATTCCTCTTCACCACCGTAGCGGCCAACGCCATAGCGATAGTGGGCACCAACCCGGTGAGCGGAATGACCATAATGACGCTCATTATCACCGCACTGGTGCTGGTAGCCTGCGGACTTAAGGGTAATTCCGGCATGGTAGCCGCATTGCTTATTGGCGGAGTAGTATGCACCGCACTCTCCACTGCGGGCGGCTTTATCACCGACCTCAAAATCGGCTACTGGATTGGCACGACCCCTGCAAAGCAGGAGGGATGGAAGTTCCTCGGCGTGCTGGTGGCTGCAGCCACGGTGGCCGGCGTAGTGATCCTGCTTAACAAGACATACGGCTTTGTGGGAGAAGATGCCCTTGTGGCACCCCAGGCCAATGCGATGGCGGCCGTGATACAACCTATGATGGAGGGCGGCAGCGCCCCTTGGCTGATGTACGGCCTGGGCGCGATAATCGCCATCCTGCTCACAATCTTCAAGGTGCCTGCACTTGCCTTCTGCCTGGGCATGTTCATCCCCATTGACCTCAACCTCCCGCTGCTGGTGGGCGGAGCAATAAGCTGGTATGTGGGCAGTCGCAGCAAAGACAAGGCGCTGAATGCTGCACGGCAGGAGAAAGGTACCCTTATAGCATCCGGCTTCATTGCCGGTGGCGCCCTGATGGGTGTTGTGAGCGCCATCCTCAAATTTGCCAATGTAGACTGGTTCCTCACAGAATGGAACGCAAGCTGGGGCGAGGCGATCGCCATCATACCCTACCTGCTCATCATTATATATATGATATGTTCATCTATGAAAGCTAAAAGCGAACAATAATGGAAAAAATACTTGACAAGTTTTTGAGATACGTGTCGTTTGACACCCAGTCGTGCGAAGAGAGCGAAAGCCAGCCCTCAACCGCAAAACAGCTGAAACTTCTGGAGCAGCTGCGCAGCGAACTGGAGGGCCTCGGGATTGAGGCGACCTTAGATGAATTTGGCTATGTGATGGCCTCCATACCTGCCAATACCGATAAGCGGGTTCCCAAGCTTGGATTCATAGCCCATGTAGACACATCCCCCGACGCTCCCGGCAACGATATCAAGCCGCGGATAATCAAAGACTACGATGGCGGTGATATTGCACTTGGCGACGGAAAGACACTGAAAGTCAGCGAATTCCCTGAGATGGCACAATACCGCGGCCAGACCATGATTACCACCGATGGCACCACCCTTCTGGGGGCTGACGACAAGGCGGGTGTAGCTGAGATAATGTGCGCCTCAGAGTATATCGTGAACCACCCGGAATTCAAGCACGGCGAGATAAAGATTGCCTTCACCCCTGACGAGGAGATTGGCCGCGGAGTGGTGAAATTTGACGTGAAGAAATTCGGCGCCGACTTTGGCTACACCATGGACGGCGGGATGATTGGAGAGCTTGAGTATGAAAACTTTAACGCCGCCGGTGCAAAGATTCACGTGGCGGGCCGCAACATCCACCCCGGTTATGCCAAGAACAAGATGATAAACGCCTGTCTGGTGGCTATGGAGCTGAACGCCATGCTGCCGGTTGAGCAGCGTCCGGAGTTCACCCAGGGTTACGAGGGTTTCATCCATCTGACCAGTTTCAAGGGTGTTGTAGAGGAGGCCGACATGAGCTATATAATCCGCGACCACGACGCCGCAAAGCTGGAGGTCAAGAAAAAGATTGTGCAGGATGCCGTTGATTTTATCAACAAGAAATACGGCAATATAGTTACGGCAGAGATCAAAGACCAGTACCGGAATATGCGCGAGATGGTGGAGCCCCACTTCCATGTAGTTGAGAACGCCATGAAAGCTATGGAGATGGCGGGGATAAAACCCAAGGTGCAGCCCATACGCGGCGGTACCGACGGCGCCAACCTCTCTTATATGGGACTCCCCTGCCCCAACATCTTTGCCGGCGGTCACAATTTCCACGGCAAACTGGAGTTCGTGCCGCTGGAGAGCATGGAGAAGGCCACCGAGGTGATACTGAATATCATTAAGCTTTACGCAGAAGCATAATGGCCAAACGAGTACTGATTTTTGCTGCGCTGGGAGTAATGCTGCTTTCTTGTCGCACCGCCCGCGTACAAAGTTCTCCCGCAGCTGTAACGGCAGAGCGCGATACTGTATTCTCCATAACCCTCATTGGCGAAGAGTGTACATTTGCCGACCATGCCGATTACGGCGTCTATGTCCCCTCTACCGCGAAGAAAATTCGCGGAGTGATGGTGTTCCAGCACGGCTGCAGCCAGGAGGAGTTTGGCCTCTCCCGCCACTGCGACGTGCAGTATCAGGCGCTGGCCCGCAAGTGGGATCTTGCCATAATCGAGGCCAACATATTCGGCCTGTGCGACGTTTGGGCTTACCCTTCAAATGGCAGCTATTCAGCGCTCCTCCTGGCACTTACAAAGGCGGCCAAAAGGAGTTCCCACCCGGAGTTACCTGACGCACCTTTCCTGCTCTGGGGGCACTCTGGAGGTGGATTCTGGACCCTTTGCATGTTGCATGAACATCCCGAACGGATAATAGCCGCAGTGTGCTACTCCGCCGCGTGGGATCCGCAGTGGGAATATCCTGCAGCGGCCTACGATGTGCCGGTGATTTTCCGTCACGCCGGCCCCGGGGAGGGAGCCGACAACATCCCCGCCACCGCCAACAATTCGTTTGCACATTTCCGCTCTCACGACGCACCCGCATCGATTGCGTACACCCGAGGCCAGGGGCACAACTTCAGCTATATGCGCTCCATGACCATCCCCTTCTGGGAGGCTGCCCTAAAACAGCGGCTCGCCCCGGACGGGAGCTTGCAGCCCTTGGACCGTGAGCAGACCTTCCTGGGCGACACTGAGCGGTTCAATATCTGCCGCGAAAAGTATTACAATGGAGACAAAAGTGGTCTCTGCCTTTTAGCCGACCGCACGTGCGCCGAGGCATGGAGCGAATACGCCAGCACCGGGCAGGTAATAGACAAGACCCCCCCGGATGCACCCTATGACTTTAAGATTGTGACGGACGGAGGCAATGCCAAACTTACCTGGCGCTCAGAGGCCGACATAGAGTCTGGCATAGGACACTTCAACATCTATTGCGACGGAGAATTGATTGGACGCGTTCCTCAGAAGGGCGTTTTCCAGGACTATGACCACAACGGCGACCAGGCCCGGCCGGTTATCCCCATGGCTATGGAGTTCGAGTTGCCGTTAGCTGATTCCTCTACCAGCATAGCTGTTGAGGCTGTCAACCGCGACGGGCTCAAATCCGCAAAGGCAGAGGTGATATACAAACCTTAACCCTCTGAAGAGTCTATTTCAAAACCTTACCGCCCTCATACAGGGAAGCCTTGATAGCCTTTACGTACAGGGTACCTAATTCCACATCGTGACCGGCAGGTGCCCAGAATGTAAGCGAGGCCGTTAGGTAGCCGCCCGTATTGCCGATACTGGGAATTGCCCAGACATACTGGTTGTTGCTGCCCCAATAGCGGGTAACGGTACCTACGCTGGGACTGAACATCTCCGGCGCCATCACCGTATTGCCCGAAACCTCGAAGAACATATCCACCCAGAAAAGATACTGGGGGCCGAAGTTTCCACCGGCAACGTTGCTCGTGATGGTCATAGTGTATTCCCGGTCTTCGAGGTTTTCGCCGGTGTTGAACCTCACGACTTTGCTGGTCTTTGAAGTAATACGGCTGAAAGTAACCGTGATTTCACCATAGTCTTCGGTATAAGTAAAGGTAGGGTTATCCTGGGTGAATGTCGACTGGCTGTAGCCGCCGGTTGCCTTCATCGTCCTGATATTGCCTATGAAACGGCCCGCCTGGACGTGCTTCACGATATAACCGTTTGCAAGCATGGTCAAGGTGGCATCTGCCGTCCCCTGCAGTGTACGAAGCTCTATCTCATGATAATCCTGGTCGCCGTTGATACTGCGGGGGCCGGTCGGCGTATAGGTCACCGTAGTCAAGGAGGCATTGTCAAAATCGCGCAAGCCGCTGGTCAATCGCAAGGTAACGGTCGGGTTGGGCCTGGAGGGATGATCCTTGTAGCCGAACACGATGGTCTTGGAGCCGTCGCGGTTGACATGTCCCCAGGCTACATTAGACCATGTCCTGTTGCTCCATCCGGCATTGTCCTTGAGCGGATGGCCGTCCACAAATGTCGCCATAGGGAACCTCACAGGCACAAGTTGTTCAGGATAGTACCTCTCGGCAGTAAGGTTCACAGATATGTCGTCCGGGTGGTCGGTCGTGGTCATGAAGTTCAGCACTATATGCGTGTCATCGGCGCTCCGGGGAGTGTAGTAGTATACATTACCATCCTTGACGACATTGGGATAATCTGACTGGAGGACATCGTCCGGTATGTTCAAGCCCGCCGTGATGACAGAAATCACGGGGAAGTCATCGGGATAGACATCATCTGCATCGTGGGTCATGGTAAACTCAACGGGGAGCACCGCGTTGGCCTCTTCGTATATAGGAGCAGTAAAATTCACATCCACGAAACGGCGGTCGTGAGCCGTCACGAAAGCATCGCTCTCCTTTTCAAAGAACTCGTTATAGACCCAAACGCGCGTAGAACTCTCGTCGCAATTGGATTTGAAATAGCACGTGAATGTCCTCCAGAGGCGCCCCTCGTCGTCGGTTGTGCGGGTCAGCGATTTGTATTCCGTCCAAGAGACCGATCTCTGGAAGTGGAATGCGGTCTTGCCGGCATAGGGAGAATTCTCAGAAATGGATGATCCCGCCAATACAGGGAGGTTATTGTTATCGGTTTCTGTATCGGGGGTAAGGGTCATAGCCTCGGGCTCCACTATGAACTCCAGGGGGAACATGGATTCCACAAGGCCGTCCGGGATACTCACCGCGATCTCCTGAGTGGCCCCCTTGACAGCACTGACCTTCTTCTTGACGCACGTCACCTTCATCTGCTGAATGGGCTGCACGGTGATCACGACATCGCGGTACAGACGGCCGAAGTCGTGGGAACCCGTAATCCTTATGGTCTGGCTGCGCGCCGTCCTGCCGGGCCCGACATTCTTGAAAGTGATATGTCTCCAGCCATCGGCATCGGGGGTGCGGTCGATGGAGAGGTCATATATGATATCCGAACCTTCGTCTTCAGGCGGAAGCAATTCCACCCTTACGGACCCGGACCTGGTGTCGGCCTCGCCGGTGGGACTGCAGGAGAAATATACCTTCAGGTCGGTGACTGCCGGATCGGCATCGCCGTGCTCCCGGGTGAATGTATGGGACATCCAGGGAGACACTATCAGACGACCGAAGCCGTCGGAGATGTCGGCCAGCTGTCGTGTGGTGATATCGGCCGATACGTCACCGCTGCCGACCGAGTTGACGGCGGCTTCCGGGGTGGCGTGCCCTGCAGCCAGCACCATACGGACCTTAACCTGATACTTGAAGTTGCGGTATATCGGATAGTAGCGGGAGAACCACTGGATCTCTCCACCAATCTCCTCACTCCATATATCCATCAAGTCCACCTTGTAGAAATAATCCCCCTCATGGCCCAGATCGTCCGGATTCCTATAATGGCCATACATTATCACATAAGTCGGCGGGACCGACTCGGAAGGTACCGGCCGCTCGTAGAGATACTGGGCCCCACCGTCAGCGGAGGCGACACCTTCTCCAAGGGGCGAACCGGTAAATGCATCATAAGAAGGGATACTGCTGTCGAAAAGGACGCCATAGGGGAGATTGGCCGGATAACCCATATCCTCCAGATCGGTGAAAGACAGGGTATGATAGTCCGTGATAAAACCGGTAGCCGCGCTGTACGGCACGATGGATCCACGGACAGGCACATTGACTACCGCGAAACTATAAGGAGTGAAATTGGAATCGTCGTCAGCATCGAGCACAATCTTGGCCCAGTTGCGGATGAGAGGTATATCGTGGAAAAAATCTTCCGTGGCGTCGTCGGCCACGAAGCCACTGCCGCCTTCCGGAATTATCTCCCCATTCTTATCGATGAAGTCGCCGTTTGCGTTGCGCTTTGCCTTGATGCCGTTTGGCAGGAAAATCTTCTGCCAATATCCCATTTCCATATTTGCGCTCTTCTGTATCGGCAGGATAGAAGTATCATAGCCGAACGGAAGGGTCTCGGGGCCGTTGCCGATGAAGTGAACGGTACGCTTGCTGTCAGAAAGGGTCAGGGTATTGGCAGCGATACAGCCGTACAGACCATCACCTGGCCTACTTATAACGAAATACCTCCCGTATTCGAGTCTGGTACAGACGCAGGCAAATCCAAGAAGATTGCACGTGTCTTCATCCAGGACTTCGTAACCAAGGCTGTCTTCCGCATCGGCGAGAACTCTCTCAAGCATGCATACTACTCCACCCCCGACCTTCGCGCATCCAACATGTCGCTCGGTCTCTCCGTGGATCTCTCCTGGAAAGATGGCTTCCAGTACGACATCGAGCTGTAATCAATACTCGTAGATAAAAAATGAGGGTGACTAAAAAGGTATTTAAACTCTCTGAGAATTGAATATTTGGATAGGACCCGCGTACAGTAGTACGCAGAAAAAGAGGGCGACTAAAACTTTTTAGTCACCCTCATTTTTCTTTAATAAGTTAGTACTTGAGACCTCAAACTTCCTGGCTAGAAGTTGCTTACGTCCACATTGACCAGCGATGTCAGATTGCTGAACGAGAAGTTGTTGGCATTATTCACAAAATACTCTGCAGTATGCTGGTTTTCATTGTCCTCCCAATGATGGCTGGTGGTGTTACTCCAGACTGTCACCTCATCGCCCCAGTCTACCAGGCCGGAGAGGTTATTGTAGTAGCCTGACCCAGATATTGACGGGACTTTGGCATCGCTCCCTTCAGATGTTACGGCAAAGCTGTTGGTGCGGCCATACTGGGTTATGGTGAATTTTATTGATTCTGTGCTCCGCGGACTCGAGACTGTAATCTCTGCCGTGCGCTGCGAGTTGCCCTGGTTGGGAGCTACGGTAAAATCCAGCGTATGATTGCTGAGGGCACGGGTGCCAGAGTGTGAGATCCACGATGCAGCGTTACTTGGTATACTCACCTGAAACTCCACATCTGCGGCAAAGTTAAACGATGCAGTACCTCCTTTGTAGGCCATCAGGGCACTTGTGTCGTCCGTAATCACAATCCTTCCGTTCTGGGTGAATGTAATCCGCTTCAGCAAAGTATAGTTACCGTTTGTCACAATCACAGATATCTTGTCGTAGTCAAAATCCACGCTCTCCAGCAGGATGATGTCTATCATACCCTTGAGGCCGTTTTCCACCACCTTTGCTTTGATTCCGGAGGTGGGTAGGACCTCGATGTCTGCAGAATTAGTCACGGATGTTATGGTGTACCCAAGGCTGAATGAACTGCCTGCAGCCAGGGTGATGTTGGTGGACTGGTCAAAGACTATGGAGAGTCCCGAGGTAATAGGGATTACCACTGTGGTACCGTTGGCAAGTGTAAGCGTAAGGTTATTGCCATCTGTGGATACGTCCAGGAACATGGAATCACCTTTCTCACCCTTGTCGCCCTTATCTCCTTTGTCACCTTTATCTCCTTTGTCTCCCTTGTCGCCTTTATCCCCCTTCTCGCCTTGTTCGCCCTGAGGGCCTGTTTCACCCTGGTCGCCTTTATCTCCTTTGTCACCCTTGTCGCCTTTATCTCCCTTCTCGCCTTGCTCGCCCTGAGGGCCTGTTTCACCCTGGTCGCCTTTATCGCCCTTGTCACCCTTATCTCCTTTGTCACCCTTATCTCCTTTGTCACCCTTATCTCCTTTATCCCCCTTCTCGCCTTGCTCGCCCTGAGGGCCTGTTTCACCCTGGTCGCCTTTATCTCCTTTGTCACCCTTGTCGCCTTTATCTCCCTTTTCACCTTGTTCGCCCTGAGGGCCAGTCTCGCCCTGGTCGCCTTTGTCACCTTTATCGCCCTTCTCACCAGTATCGCCCTTTTCCCCTTTTTCTCCCTGTTCACCCTGGGCTCCGGTATCTCCCTTGTCACCTTTATCCCCCTTCTCGCCTTTCTCTCCCTGTTCTCCGGTATCACCCTTGTCACCTTTTTCACCCTTGTCTCCGGTAGCCTGGCCGTAATATACCCAGTCTCCCTGGCCGTAGCGGACATACCAGCAGCCATCGACAATCTTCAATTCAGGGGTAATACCGCTCTGGCCTCCTGCCTGGAACGGCTTGCCGTCAGGGCCCAGGATAGGCTCACCATCAAGCGTCCAGTAGTATGTTCCGTCTGCAGCCTTTTCTATGCCGATATTGGGGGTACTCCCGGTTGCGCCGTCCTCCCCGTCCTTACCGTCTTTTCCGTTGTAAATGGTGCGCTTACCTGCCTTGTAAAAGCTGACTTCATAACCAATCACTTCGTCACCCTCGTAAATCTCCTGTACGGCAGTGACATAGTCCCGACCCTGCAAGACCTCTACACTGGCCTCCAAGACTCCGATATTGCTGTTCAGCTGCTTGCAAAAGTTCTCCAATGCAGTAACCCTCTCTTCCAGTTTTGAGAGCCTGTCTTCCATATCCGAGACGGTCTGCTCAAACTGATCGTATTTTTGGCACGAGGGAACTGCGGCAAGAGTCGTTGCCAGAATAACAGTTGCTAATAATCTATATCTTTTCATATCGAAAAAAATTTACTTGGTGAATGAAAACTTGAACGGATTTTCCAGACTGCCCAGAGATATGGTGTAAACCCCGCTGGAGAGCGAAGATGTATCTATGGTCACGCTCCCGCCATCAGCAGCCACTCCACTGGAGACTACGTTCCCGCCTGAGCTGGTCACCGACCAGTTTGCGGGATATTGCAATGTAATGGTGAATTGTCCGTTGGAACGGTTGTATGATAATGACGTAGTATTTGCAATCTGCTCCGGGGTAACGTTGGCAGCAGGGTCGTCCGGAACCTCCTCCATAACGATAATCTCCGTTACACACCCGGCACCAACCTCAACGATGCCGGCATTGTACTGCCCTTCGTAACGGAGTTTGATGCGGTCTCCCGGCTCTATTGTAGTGGTAATCTTACAACTGGCACTGTTAATCCGGTTCACGAAGCCAAAGGTGATTGAATACCTTAAGGCACTGCTGATATCCTGTTTAAAATTGCCAAACTTATCGTAGAGGGCAAAATAAAAATTACCGGAAAAGGCATTGCCGGTAGGTTCCAGCCACCCGGCGCTTAAGTAGAACTGAACATTCTGCTTATAATTCTCTGTAGAGGAGCTGATACCGTTACAGTAATGGCCACTGAGCGTCCCTTCGTAGAATTTTATATTGTCATATCCTGTACTGGTACCGGTGCGGTCAGGCACCAGATTAACCATAAGCTCCTGTGAATTAGAAAATTCATACCGACTACCAGTAGGTTTAAGCTGGGGTATGAAGCAATAGCAGTTGCAATCGCCGCCCCATCCCCAGTTGAAATGGAAACGGTCTGATTCATCATATCCATCCACCACAAAGGAGTGACCGCCCTGCCCTGCTACATCCTGGCCGCTGTACACACTCGGGCCGCACTCTTGGAGATTCTTCTTCATCAGGACAATCCATTGTTCATCTGAATAATCATCACGGTGGGCAAGGTAGGCGCCCTTGTTGAATTTCATATAGGTCTTCATTCCAGATAGAAGATCAGATGAATATGCGCTGGATAATTTGGTACCATATTGCATCTTGGCAATGGTGCCCATATCGTAAATAAGTGTGGAAATTGCTTCTGCCTGGGCTTCGGTATAGCCGCCGCTCAGGTCTGCGGGCATATTGGCCCAATCATATTCGTGTCCCAGAGTATGTTCTGCAAAATAGGCTCCGGTGTTATCATCCCCCCGTTCCGGGACGTTCCCCTCTCCGTGGTCGGGCCACTGGAAGTAGCGGGCAACAATTGCACCGGCGGTGGCCACGCAGCCGGTGATACAGCGTGTATTGCCAGACATCGGGCACTTGTCGTTAAATGGTTCACTCTGGCCCCAGAGCGCTGTATCATACAGCAGATTCGCCGCGCCGGATTTTGGAGCATTTGCCGGATCGGCCCATCGGGCCTTTATCTGTTCGGTGGCTTCTGCCCCGTCTGGAATGGCCTCTATCTGCCGCGCAAGCATTCCGAACCACCACTTCATATTGTCCGGCATCTCATCTTCACTGGGGAAAGAGCCTTCACTGGAATAAGCCAGGATTGGTTCCACCACATCGTTGCCTGCTATCACCACAAATCCGCCGCCTTCGCGGTTATACGCCCGGTATGCAACCTTGTCCGTATTATCGTTGCCAGTCTCTGACAGGGACAGCAATACCCGGGAACGCCTCAGGCTTGACGCAGCAAAGAAGTCTGCTGCCGCCTGCGCGGAGCGTGCCTGGGAGACATTGCCTGCATACGACACAAATGACGTCACAAGCAACGCAGCCAAAACTGCCACTATTCTGAAAATTCTCATCTATTGACGGAAATTACGCTATCCTTGCAAATATATTGATTTTTCCACCCTGTTGCAAGTACCACAGACCTCTCAACTTAGTATATTTGCTGTATGAAAAGATGGTTTTTTGCTACACGACCCTGGTCGTTTGTTGTATCTGCCACCCCGGTTGTGGCGACTACCCTGTTTTTGCTTTACAAGTATGGATGCGGCAACATCAATTGGATAAACGCTATACTTGCCCTCACCGGCATCATCATCTTCCACGCCGCCGCAAATGTCCACAGCGATTATTACGACTATAAAACCGGTATCGACAACAAGGATGCATATTGCATCCAAAGCCTGATTAACGGCGATTTCACACCGCAGCAGTATCTTAACCTCTCCAGGTGGCTTCTCGCGGTTGGCATCGTTATCGGGCTGGTGCTCACCCTGCTCAGCGGGTGGCCCCTGCTGGTAATCGGCGCCATCGGCTGCATGCTGATACTGATATACCCATGGACAAAATTCCATGCACTGGGCGATCTGGACATATTTCTCACCTTTGGCATACTGCCCATGCTGGGCACCGCCTATGTAACAACGGGCACTATTGACTGGAGCACGTTGCTGCTCAGTATCCCCGTGGGTGCCATAACCGTAGCGGTGCTGCACGCCAACAACACCCGCGACATCCCTACCGACTCCGCTGCCGGCGCAAAGAGTTTTGCAAAGGTTATCGGAGAAAGGGCATCGATGTGGTGGTACATAATCCTGAGTCTTATACCCTCTGTATACACTATCGCAGCTGTTATCGCCGGGGTCTTCCCCTGGTGGTGCCTGCTGGTACTCCTCTCCCTGCCCATAGCCATCAAGAATGCAGGTCAGGCATTGCGCTACCGCACCGATGGCCTGTGCGCCTTCAACCAGCTGGATCTGATGAGCGCCAGGCAGCAGATGATTTCAGGAATCACACTCTGTCTCGGATTCATTCTGGGCGCCATTTTTTAAGTAAGATGTCTTCCCGCGCCCGCATAATAACAGCGATTGCAATCGCGGCACTGTTGTGGTTTATACTGTTCAGCCCTTGGACAGCGCCGCATGTGCCGTTCTGGGGGGCGATGGCGGTGAGCAGCTGCATCCTGATGGCATTGTCGTTCGTAATCTTCCCTGACTGGCATAAGGGCCTGCACCTGACATTGCCGCAAATCGGTCTGGGCATAGCCATTGCCGCTGTAATGTGGGGCATTTTCTGGCTGGGGGATAAACTCTCCAGCCTTATGTTCTCTTTTGCACGGCCCCAGGTGGATAACATCTATGCCCTTAAGGACGGCGCCATGAAGTGGCTGCTGGCGGCGCAGTTGCTGCTGCTTACCGGTCCGGCGGAGGAGATATTCTGGCGGGGTTGCCTGCAAAAGGCAATCGGAGATAAGCTGGAGGGCAGAACCGGCCTTAAGAACCCACGCCTTCTGGCAGCGCTCATCACCCTGGCCGTCTATACCCTGATTCACATCTGGTCTTTCAACTTTATGCTTGTAATGGCAGCACTGGTGGCCGGTGCCGTATGGGGGCTGCTCTATTACCTTAAGCCGGAGTGGCTGCCAGCCCTCATCGTTTCGCACGCCATCTGGGACACCGCCGTTTTTGTAGTATTTCCAATAATGTAACATATGAAACGCATCCTTGCCATATCAATCCTTGTGATGACTGTCGCATCCTGCACCATGAACAACACATACGTAAAGAAGCCCCGCGTTAAAACGGACCACTACACTCCGGAGGTCATGCGCCTCATGGGCAAGGTATCCGACCCGCAGCCCTCGCCCGACGGCAGCAAGATACTCTACGGCGTGACCTACACTAACATAGAGCGCAACATTGAGTGCCGCCAGCTGTTTGTGATGAATGCCGACGGCAGCAACCCGATACAAATCACCAAGGCCAAATCCAGCATATCCAATGCCCGCTGGATAGAAGGCGGAGAGAAGATAGCCTATGTTAAACTGGGGCAGATGTACACTTGCAAACCAGACGGCAAGGGGGAGCGTCAGGCCAGCGGCGTACCCAACTTCATTGGAGAATTCAAGTTCTCTCCCGACGGGAAGAAGGTGCTCTACACCGCCGATTTCAAGAATTACACCGCCCCCACCGACCGATATCCCGACCTCAAACGGGCCAACGTGCGGACCATAGACAACATGATGTATCGCCACTGGGACCACTTTGTGGAGTATATCCCACATACCTACATCGCCGATTTCAAACCGCGCGGCAAATTCAGCAAGGGGGTCGATATCCTTGACGGCGCGCCGTTCGAACTTCCCACCGAGCCTTTTGGCGGACTGGAGCAACTCTCCTGGAGCCCAGACAGCAAGTTCGTCGCCTACTCTTGCCGCAAAGCGACCGGCCGGGACTATGCATTCTCAACCAACACAGATATCTATCTCTACGATGTTGCATTGAAAACAAGTGAGAACCTCACAGAAGGGATGCCCGGATACGACACCGACCCGGTATTCTCTCCTGACGGCAGTATGCTTGCCTGGCTCAGTATGGAGCGTGGAGGCTACGAGGCAGACCGGGTTCGCCTGTTTGTGATGGATCTTGCTACCCGCACCCGCCGTGAACTCACATCTAACTTTACATACAACGTAGAGAGTCCCGCATGGAGTCCCGACGGCAAAAGCATCTGGTTCTCTTCTGTTGTGGAGGGACTTGGCCAGATTTGGAAGGTCAACCTGGCAGACGGCTCAATGGTACGTGTAACCTCTGAGAATAAGTGGCACGACTTTGCCGGCCCAATATTCACCGTGGATGCCTTTGGCCACGACATGATTGTCACAACCAACACCTCTATGATGCGTCCCTCGGAGATTGTGGCGGTAAACCCTGCCGACGGCAACTGGATCCAGCTTACCCACGAGAACGACTATATCATTGAGCAACTGGAAGATATTAAGGTTGAAGACCGTTGGTTGACAACCACCGATGGCGGCAAGATGCTCACATGGGTACTTTACCCGCCAAAATTCGACCCAAAGAAGGTTTATCCCTCTATCCTGGTATGCCTGGGCGGCCCTCAGAGCTGCTTCAGCCAGAGTTGGTCAACCCGATGGAACTATCGCCTGATGGCATCTCAGGGATATGTGGTGGTGCTCCCCAACCGTCACGGCACGACCGGCTTCGGGCAGGCTTGGTGCGAACAGATTTCGGGCGACTATACAGGGCAGAACATGGAGGACTATCTCACCGCTGCCGACGCTCTGCTCGCCGAGCCATATGTGGGCAAAATGGCGGCCATAGGTGCCAGCTACGGTGGTTATTCTGTATATAACCTGGCCGGAACCCACCAGAAACGTTTCAGTGCGTTCATTGCCCATTGCGGCATCTTCAATGAAGAGCATATGTATATGGAGACGGAAGAGATGTGGTTCCCCAACTGGGACAACGGCGGAGTTGCGATGCCGGATGTACCCCAGTCCGGAGCCCCTTGGAGCGACAACCCGGTAGCCCGCAAACTCTACGACCACTCCCCTCACACCATGGTAAAAAACTGGGACACGCCCATTATGGTAATCCATGGGGAGAAGGATTTCCGCGTCCCCTATGACCAGGGTATGGCTGCCTTTAACGCTGCCCAGATGATGGGCGTGGAGAGCAAGCTACTGCTCTTCCCGGACGAGAATCATTGGGTTCTCAAGCCGCAGAACTGCATCTACTGGCACCGGGAGGTATTCGACTGGCTCGACAAGCACTGCAAATAGTAACATTAATTAATCTAACACCGCATATAATATGAGCGAAGAGAATAAGGAATTTGATCCTAAGGATCTGAATAAGGATGGCAAAGTCTCCTTCAAGGAGAGAATGCAGGATGCCGCCAAGAAAGCTGGCGAGGCGCTGAACATTGCAGGTTCCGCAATCAAGGATGAAGCAGGTGATGCTTTATCAAGTGTCAGGCAGGAGGCCGGAGAGGTGCTGGACAAGGTAATGCAGGGCACAGAAGAGATCATAGGCAAGGTAAAGGACTATGCGAACCTCTCTCCTGAAGAGCGCAAGGTCCGTAACGAGGAGATCCTTGACAAGGCTTCTGTGGCAGCCGACAAAGTTGCCGACGCTGCAAAGAGTGTCTATAATGACGCAAAAGACAGTGCGGAGAAACTCTTCGGCAAAAAAGACGCCTGATCCCCCAACCCTTACGGTATATGCGTAACTGCATTCTGCACATATCTCTGATATACCTGCTGAGTGTGGCGACTGGTGTTTTTTGTCATGCCACCGAGGCCGGAGAACCAGAGTTTCTGGCATTGGTTCGATACCTCTCTCGCGGTGACGACAACATGATGCCTGCCGATGGCAACGACATTGACATCATCACCTCCGGACAGCTCAAATGGGAGCTTCTGGAGGCTGATATTGAATCGGCGAGGCATTATATCTGGATGGAGTATTACCGCTGGCGTGAAGATGATGCCGGGCGCAGAATCCTCAATCTGATAATCCGCAAGCTGAAAGAAGGGGTCGAGGTAAAAATACTCCTCGATGATTTTGGGAATGCTCTCATTCATAAAGAGTACTATGAAAAGCTCCGGCGCGCCGGGGCCCAGTTGCAGTTCTACACCGACACTGACCATCAACTTTGGGAGATGCTCCCTGGCATCAACAGACGTAATCACAGAAAAATAGTTGTGATTGACGGCAAGGTGGGATACACTGGCGGAATGAATCTGGGAACGCCCAACCGCGATTTATGGCACGACACTCATCTGCGAATCCAGGGACCGGCCGTGGCATCGATGTCCAAGTTGTTTTCTGCAATGTGGGTAAAACGGATGGGGCCCGCCCTGAAACGCAAGTTGGCAAATCGGAAAACGGATGTGGATACTATAATCACCACATTCAGCCATATGGATACGATGACCCCGACGCCTGGTACTTTCCATGTCAAAACAATACAACTGGCTGCCGGAGAAGGAGGTGACGGCTTTGTAGAAGAGAGTATCTGCCGCATCTTGCAGATGGCTAAACATTACGTATATATCCAAACTCCTTATTTCTGCCCGACAGAGCCCGTCTTACAAGCCATGAAAGATGCTTCCCTACGCGGGGTGGACGTCAGTATCATGATTCCCGCCAAAGCCGATGTAATAGTCATGGACACCGCCAACAGCTCATTCTTTAAGGAATGCTTTGAAGCCGGCATATCGATTTTCTTAACCCCGGGAAAATTTGACCATTCCAAAACCATCATCTGCGACAACTATCTCTCTGTTATCGGCTCTATGAACCTCGACTATCGCAGCCTGAGAATCAACAATGAAGTTTTTACCACGATAATTGACCCTGAGATAGCGATGTCACTCAGCAACGCCTTTCAGTTGCGTTCTGAGGGAGCAAAAAAAATCGACGCAGCAGAGCTGGCGTCGATGTATAAGAAAAAAGGGTTATTCATGCGCTTCTGGCGCCACAATTCTCAGCAGTTATAGAGAGAAAGTGCCGTCTTCCGGCTCGGGAATGATGGGGATTGTATTCACCGTAGGGGTTGGTGTAACACAAATAATGCTGTCCACGACGTAACGCTGCATTCCACGCCATGGGAGCATCCCGTTATACTCTTTATAATGCAACTCTACCTGTTTGCCACTGCAACGCATAAGCGAATCTGCGACTTTCTTGTTCACTACGGAGAAGTTGAATTCATTGGACTGGAGCGATCCTCCACCTTTTGCACCTTTAAAGCCGGTCTGGATCAGGCGGCCTTCGTAGGTTTTCCACACCCACCCCTTGTAAACAATCTGATTGAGTTCGCCGGCCTTAACGCCGCTGCCAAACACAAAATAGAATTTGAAATAAACGAACACTGCCGCAGCAAGCAATATGACTGCGGCAATGATTGCAAATATTTTCCCTCTGGTCATAGATTATTCGTCTTTAATGCAACGTACGCTGCCTGCGAAAGGACGTGAGGTGGTAAAGTTACTCATCATGCCGACATCGGCAGTGTTGGCTGTTCTGTTTAGAACAAGAGCGTACCACATGGTGCTGGAGTATGCTGTAGAGCAGAACAGATAGCTTGTGGTGATATAACCTCTGGAAGCGAGGTAACCCTGGATGTCACCATTAGCCTCAAAGCCCTTGCTCCTACCCTGAACATATCCGGACATGGTAGTGTTGAACCCGGCCTCTTCAAGCATGGAGAGTGAGCCGTGGTTGCGGGCTGCATCGTAATAAGGAGCCTCGGTATTAACCTCAAGCTCAGTATTGGTACTCTTGCCCACAAGGGCGAGATACTCATTCAGCTTGGGGATATGCCATCCGTCGGGGCAGATGCCCTGAGGGGTGTTCTCCATCCTCTTCGCAGTGGTAGCTGTTATGTTTGTATCAAAAGCGGTTGCATCTGAATAGAGAAGGCCCTTACCTATAATACCTGCTTCGCTGCTGTCAAAATCAAGTGCTGTGTCACTGCAGGGATACCAGATACCGCATACACCATCGCCGATACTAACGCCTTTTGTGGAGTAGCAAAGGTTCTGCACCATCCACCAGCGGCCGTCCCCCATCTTCTTGATAGGATACTCACGCTTGCCGATGACCAGCATGGGGCGGTTCTGGGTAATGACGAGTTTGTCAGAAACCACGGTATCATCGCCTATAGCGGTCACGGTAAGTTCAAAATCACGATTCACATCGCCTTCGTATTCATCTATCGTAACTGTGATTTTGCTGGAGTTCTCATCTTCCTCTTCTTCATCATCGTCGCCGTCAGCTTTGGTCTTTGGTGTACCTGACATGGGGTCAACAGTGATACCCGCACCCTTTACACTGATACTCCAGGGGAAGTTTGAAGAGACGGTGAATTCATACTCGCCGCCAATATAATCTGTCGTAAAAACATTCTTGCTGAAAACCACATATGCAGGGGCGCCCTGGGTAATGGTGAAATAAGCGAGGGCATCCCGCTTTTTGCCATGTGCAACGGCGGTGAAGTAGTGATTCAGGATGCTTTTGGAATCGTTCTCATTCACGATAACCTGGATATTCTGCTCTCCGCTGGGACCTTCTGTCTGGGAGATGGTGAGCAAATCCTCATTATCGCTGTTGCAGAAAATTTCCCACTCACAATTGGACGATACGTTAAATTCGCACCTGCCGCCCTTGTAATCCATTTGCAGATCAGTCCGGTCGATGCTTATTTCCGGCTCGTTTGTGCAAGCGACCATTGCGAGGAGTGCCGCAACCATCAATACAGAAAAGTGTTTCATAGAATGTAAAATCATTGGCTATTAATTATCGCGCTAATTTACTTAAAAGAATTGAAAGAATGATTATCTTTGAAAAAAATAATTAATGATACGGGTACACTGCAAGAATACCGGCACCACAAAAGAATTTCCTGAAGGCGTCTATCTGATCGAGATTCTGGAGGAGTTCAAGGGGCAATTTGAGCACCCCTACCAGATTGTTTCTGCAAAGGTGAACAATGTTTCGCAGGGGTTGCGTTTCAAGGCATATAACAGCAACACTGTTGAATTCCTGGACGTGCGGCAAAAGAGCGGCATGCGGGTCTATTTCCGCTCACTGTGCTTTTTGCTGTGCAAAGCCACCCACGATGTGGTTCCCGGCGGTCGCATATATCTGGAACACCCTATCGCAAACGGATATTATTGCAACCTGAAGAAAAAGGGCCACAAGAAGCTTACCGACGATGACGTAGCTAGAATCCGCGCCCGGATGCTTCAGATTGTGGCAGAAGACACCCAGTTCCACAGGTATGACGCCCCCACAGAAGAGGTGGTAAAACTGTTTGCCAAACGCGGTTATGACGATAAAGTAAAGTTGTTTGAAACCAGCGAAGAGGTTTATACAGAGTATTATACCCTGGGCGATTTTGCAGACTACTATTACGGGAGACTGGTCCCCTCCGCCGGCTATCTCAAGACGTGGGAACTGGAAAAATACGGCGACGGGATGCTGCTCCGGCTCCCCGACAGGCACAACCCTGACCAGGTAATCAAGCGGATTGACCAGCCGCATACCTTTGAGGTATTTCGCGAAAATCTCCGCTGGAACATCATAATGGGGCTCAGCAATGTGGGAGACGTCAACCAGGCCTGCCTGAGCGGACACGCAAGCGAGCTGATACAGGTGGCAGAGGCGCTGCAGGAGAAAAAAATCGTACAGATTGCAGAGGATATCTACCGGCGCTCGCGACAGCGCAAAGACCCGCTCAAGGTGGTGCTCATCACCGGCCCGAGCTCCAGCGGTAAGACCACTTTTTGCCAGAGGCTCAGCGTCCAGTTGAAAGCCTGCGGACTGCGACCCGTGTCACTCTCAACAGACGACTACTTTGTAAACCGGGTGGAGACTCCGCTGCTGCCCGACGGCAAATATGACTTTGACAACTTTGAGACGGTGGACCATGCATATCTGGAGAGCGACGTGCAAAGACTGCTTTCCGGAGAGACCGTAGATATGCCCAGTTACAATTTTGTCACAGGCCTGCGGGAATATAATGGTCGCAAGGCACGTCTGAATCGTGGCAATATCCTGCTCATTGAGGGGATCCATGCGCTTAATCCGGGATTGATCCCCTCCGTAGATGACAAGTGCAAATACCGCATTTTTATCAATACCCTCACCAGCACCTCGCTCGACAACCACAACTCTATCCCCACCAGCGACAACCGCCTGCTCAGACGCATTGTGCGCGACTACAACAAGGGCGCTTTCACCGCAGTTCAGACCATAAGCCAGTGGCCCAGCGTGTGCGATGCAGAGGAGAAATGGATACTGCCCTACCAGGAGCAGGCCGACGTAATGTTCAACAGCGCCTACCTGCTGGAGTTCGCAGTCATGCGCAATCACGCGGAGCAGATTCTGCGCACGGTCCCCAAGAACCGGCCGGAATACAGCGAGGCACACCGCCTCCTCAAATTTATCCGCTATTTCACACCTGTTTCTGACAAAGAGATTCCCGCCACCTCCCTCCTCCGCGAATTCCTCGGCGGCAGCAGTTTCGCATAAAAGTGGATGCATGGCAGAAGCCTCCGCTTGCAAAGGGATCGTCGCTATTCCGTTCGTGCGCCTTTTCTCCGCTACAAAAATGCCTAAGCTCGAGGACTCGCTTCGCTCAGACATCTCTCGCTTTTAACGGCATTTTGGGCGCTACGAAATAGCACGCCTTGCGGCGCTTGCACCGGCGCCCTCACTCAAACCGCTCCGACCCTTTCAAGCTACAGCATTTTCTGCCGTTAATCCAAGTATCCAAACAAACTCCTTAGACATAGGCTTTTGCAGATGACACACAAGCCCCCTTCCCGGGAAGGGGGATTAAAGGGGGTTGGGACAAAAATAAGAGCTGGCGTGCTTGCACGCCAGACTCCCTTGTTCTCCACAAAAAAAGCCTCAAGCTAAACGCTTGAGGCTTTGTGGAGAACAAGGGAGTCGAACCCTTGACCCCCTGCTTGCAAAGCAGGTGCTCTAGCCAACTGAGCTAGTCCCCCA
>JAFXNQ010000030.1 GCA_017529425.1 Bacteroidales bacterium
CATATCTTGAGCTGGGTGCGCAGACGGTTAACAACGAGGGTGGTGAGAGCCTCAGAGTCTACATCCTCTGCTATTACGAGCAGCGGACGGCCAGTCTGTACGGCGGGCTCCAGGATGGGCAGGAAGTCCTTGAGGGTGGAAATCTTCTTGTCGTAGATAAGGATGTAGGGCTTCTCCATGGCGCACTCCATCTTCTCGGTGTCGGTTACAAAGTAAGGCGACAGATAGCCGCGGTCAAACTGCATACCTTCCACAGTCTTGAGGTGAGTCTCGTTGGTCTTGCCGTCCTCTATGGTAATAACACCATTAACGGTTACAGCCCTCATACCGTCGGCTATGAGCTTACCAATCTCAGGGTCGTTGTTGGCAGAAATAGTGGCAACCTGCTCAATCTTGTCATAATTGTCCTCTACCTGCTCAGCCTGACTCTTGATAGACTCTACCACCTTAGCGACGGCCTTGTCGATACCGCGCTTCACATCGAGCGGATTGGCACCGGCAGCCACATTCTTCATACCCTCAGAAAGGATGGCCTGAGCCAGAACGGTAGCTGTGGTGGTACCGTCACCAGCCTGGTCGTTGGTCTTGGATGCGACCTGCTTAACCATCTGTGCGCCCATATTCTGGAAGCGGTCTTCCAGCTCAATCTCCTTGGCTACGGTAACGCCGTCCTTGGTAACCTGCGGAGCACCAAACTTCTTGTCAATGATAACGTTGCGACCTTTGGGACCAAGGGTCACCTTTACTGCATCGGCCAGCGCGTCAGCGCCCTCTTTCATCAGGTTGCGCGCCTCAATGTTGAATTTTATATCTTTTGCCATAATATACTGATTTTAAAGGTTATTCAATAACTGCAATGACATCGCTCTGACGCATGATCAGATAGTCTTTACCCTCGAAAGAAACTTCGCTGCCGGAGTATTTACCGTACATTACCTTATCGCCCGGCTTGAGCTCCATAGGCTCGTCTTTTTTGCCGTTGCCAACTGCGATAATGACACCCTGCTGGGGTTTTTCCTTTGCGGAATCGGGAATGAAAAGTCCGCTTGCGGTTTTGGTCTCGGCCTCTTGTGCTTCAACCAACACTCTGTCTGCTAATGGTTTAATCATGGTTTTAAATATTTATTATTGTTACAAATTTTCTGTTGCAGTGAGTTGATTAGACAAAATGAGTGCCACCGCACATCAAGTGACAAAATGTCACACAGGTGGCGGTGGCAAACATCAAGTGCTGCGTTTGCAGGTATCTATGAGGCCATGGCCTCTTCAACATCTTCAACTGTTATCGGGAGGCGCTTCTGCCCCAGCCTGCGGCAGCCGGAAGCTGTAATCAGAATATCGTCTTCCAGCCGGATTCCGCCAAAGTCATAATAGCCCTCCAGCGCGGAGTAGTTGACAAAGTCGGTAAACTTGCCATCCGCCTTCCACTGCTCTATCAGCGCGGGAATGAAGTAGATACCCGGTTCGTCGGTAATAACGTGGCCGGGAACAAGTTTGCGGGCCATGCGCAGAGAGCCCAGACCCAGCTGTTTTGCACGCTCCTGGCCAGGATCGTAGCCCACATAATTCTCTCCGAGGTTTTCCATATCGTGCACGTCCAGACCCATGTTGTGCCCCAGTCCGTGCGGCATGAACAGCCCCTGCACGCCCAGCGCGAGAGCCTCGTCTATGTCGCCCTTGACCAGGCCGACATTCTTGAGCCCCTGCAGCATTAGCCGGCTGGCGGCCAGATGCACCTCGCGATATGTAATGCCGGGGCGCGCCATCTCAGCCGCAAACGAGTTGGCGGTGGACACAATCGTATAGATATCCTTCTGGCGGCTGTCAAACTTGCCGCCGACGGGCAGCGTGCGGGTAAAGTCGCTGCAGTAATGGCTGGCTATCTCGGCTCCGGCGTCAATTACACACAGTTTGCCAACCTCCAGCACCTTGTCGTGCAGATGGTTGTGCAGAGTCTCTCCGTGTTGAGAGAGGATGGTCGGGAAAGATGTCATATAACCGCCGCTGATAACCACACCCTCCATGGCGCCCACAACCTCCTGCTCTATCATGCCGGGCTTCATAATAGTCATGGAGGTGTAATGCATGGCATAACCCAAATCGCAGGCGCGGTCAATCTCTGCAATCTCACACGGCTCCTTAATGATACGCTGCGCCACGATGGCCTTGATAAACTCCACGCTCGCTTCTTTGTTCACCGCAGCGGGCTGAGTGCCAAGGATGTTGGCCAGCAGTATCATGTTGTCGGCACGATATTGCGGGATATAATGTACAGTGCGACCCTTTGCAAGGGCATCCGCCACAAAGGAGTTCAGCCTTGCGAACGGGTAGGTCTTCCCCACCCCGACCTCAGCCGCCTGGTCGGCGATGCTCTTCTGCGGCCCCATCCAGATGATGTCGTCTATATCAACATCGTCGCCAAAAATAATCTCACCGCCGCTATCAATGTCGATGGCAGCGGCAAGGTGCGGCAAATCCAGGCCGAAATAATACAGGAAAGTGCTGTCCTGCCGGAAGATATACGTATTGTCGCGATAGTTACACGGAGATTCGTTGTTCCCCAGGAAAACAAGGATGCCGCTCTCGACGCTGCTTGCGAGCTTTTTGCGGCGTGCGATGTAAGTTTCTTTGCTGAACATGGCGTTTTAGAAAATATACCCAAATATATTAAATTTGTTGCAGAAACCAGACTATGATACTGACCCCAAACGCCAAGATAAACATCGGACTGGATGTGGTGCGCAAGCGCGCCGACGGCTATCATGATATAGAGACGCTGTTTGTGCCGGTGCCTGATGTGCGCGATGTCCTGGAGATTGTGAAAGCCGACGAGGCTGACATGACCTGCTATGGCACTCCTTGCGATGTGCCTGTTGAAAAAAACCTCTGTTTCAAGGCTTTCCGACTGATGCAGACATATTACTGCATAGGCGATGTCCATATATATTTATATAAAAATATACCGATGGGCGCAGGTCTAGGAGGCGGAAGCAGCGATGCGGCATTCACACTGATTGCTCTAAATGAAGTGTTCTTGCTTGGCCTGTCGCAGGAACGGCTTGCTGAGATTGCGGCGGAGTTGGGGAGCGACTGCCCCTTCTTTATATATAACAGGCCGATGTTTGCATCTGGCAGGGGTGAAATTCTGGAGCCCTTCGATATAGATCTTTCCCCCTATCGCATTGAAGTTGTCACCCCGGGTATCCACATTTCAACTGCAGAAGCTTACGCTGGTGTAGATGCCATTAAGTTCAATAGTAAGCCCGGAGCCTGTGCCGGGCTTAAGGATAGACTGTCTCAAGGTGTAGATAAGTGGCGCGAGAATGTCGTAAATGACTTCGAAGCCTACGCCTTTGCCAAATATCCGATTCTCGCGGACATAAAAAATGACCTATATCGGCGCGGTGCAATATACGCTTCAATGACCGGCAGCGGTAGCGCTTTCTATGGCATATCAAGAATAACTCAGTAATAGTTATTACGAAAGTTGTTTCAAAATTTAAGGTCCAGACAATATAATCTATCCCCTTTCTCTATAAAATAAGTGAACGTAAACAACTAGAAGCAAATAGATTATTAGGAATGATACAGTTTGCGCTTAAATCCCCAAAACGGATATTTACATATTAAGTTTCGACCTGAGTATAGGTTTCTTTTTTTTATGAAGATATAGTCAATAATTGGCCGATACACAAACACATATAAACAAAGTGCCAATATAACCTGTTGTCCAAAATAGCCCAAGCAGATCATACCAATTAACCCAATGAAAATAAATAGATAATAAATTAATAGAGAACGTTTCATAAGTATG
Organism: Bacteroidales bacterium; assembly: GCA_017529425.1. GTDB lineage: Bacteria > Bacteroidota > Bacteroidia > Bacteroidales > UBA932 > Equibacterium. Next base: position 3,815 of record JAFXNQ010000030.1, read on the forward strand.
ATTATTCTTGATTGTAATTTGCGACTGCGCAGGTGGTGGCTACAATAACTACGGTTTCGGGGATGAATGCTGTTAAAACGAAATACCCCACACTAAGCCACCCGCGAGAGCCATAAAGGTCTTGTATGCATGCAGCTGTTCGGTCTCCCCATCCAGATGCCTTTGTGTGGGGCTCCATATCTTCGTCAGAAACAAATACTGAAAAAGGCTCATCATCGCCAATCAAGTAATATACATTATATCCACCGTCTACTTCTTCCAGAGAAGAACATATGGTCATTAAATAATGACCATTCATAAGGATCGAGGCGTAATTCTGATAATCAATACCGCCTTTAGTTATGGGGGTGTCAGAGAAGTAAATCGATGCTTCCGGGAATGCCGTTAATCGTATTAGTTCATTAAATGGTCCTGCATTGTCAGATGAGATGTCGTAAATTTCAAAGTCATCAGTTTGAATAAGCAAGGTATTCTCACGGTTGTCCTTTTCTTCAAGAGCGTTACACGATGCGAATAAGAGGACAAGAAGAACAAGGATAAATAATTATAAATTTTTCATAGTTACATAAGTTTAACATTAAATATCCCTTTTATTTGCAAATTAATAAATTCTGTTCAATAATACAAGATCTTACAAATAGTACGTGGAGAAAGATTACAATAAATAATGAGCATTATATGTGATCTTCACCTTCCTTTAAACGAAAGCCTTAAAAACGGACTATCACAGATCCACCAAAGAATGGGTGGTTACACGTCGTCGTCGTTATGAGCCCTACCGTTTTGCATTGCCAACGGTTTCATTTAAGCTGACGAAATAATATATTTTTCCATATTTATATAAATATACTTTTACAATAATATGTTTTATTATAAAAATATTTTTATGTATATTTGCGTAACAAATTGAGATATAGAGATATGGGAAAGATTGTATGTTTTGCAAACAATAAGGGCGGCGTTGGAAAAACAACCACCGCCGTGGCGCTGGGGTATGCCTGGGCGCGTATGGGAAAGAAGGTTTTGTTCGTGGATTTAGACTCACAGGCCAACCTTACGGCGATGGTGAGTCCCCTGGCACCGGACGAGCACGAAGCCAGTATCCGGGACGCATTTTTGGATAAGAATCAATTTAAAATCGAGCACGCCGCCGATCATGTGGATTTGGTCCCGTCGGAGCTATCGCTTTCTAACTTTGATCGCGACACAGCCTCTGTAACGGGACGCGAGTATCTGCTGTTGGATCTGCTGAAGCCGATAAAAAATAAGTATGACTTTATTATAATAGATTGCCCGCCGGCGCTTGGCCTTATAACCTATAACGCGCTTATTGCATCCGACAGCCTTGTTATGGTTGCAACCCCGGATGGCTTGGCTTACCAAGGTATGGTAATGGTTGCAAATCTGTATGCGGATGTCAAGTCAAATCCCCGCCTGAACCCCGATTTGAACCTCTCAGGTGTAATTATTTCTAAGTATGAAAGGAATAAACTCAGCGATATGTATGTAGAAAAGATCAGATCGGAGATGGGCGATGCCTTTATAGAGCCGGTTCTCAGCAAAGCCACAAAGATTGCACAAGCCGGCTCATTCAATCAGAATATTTATGACTATGACCCGTCCGGTAAGGTCACCAAACAGTATCTTGAGATTGCTAAAACCCTTGGTAAACGTATCTCTGGGCGTAAATTATAGAAATATATATAATTATTAATACATAAAAACATAAAAATATATTTATAGATATGGCAAAAAAATCTGATCCGTTTGATAAGTTCAGGGAGGCCACACTCGGTTCGTCAGCGACCTTAAGCGGAGCTATAGGTAATGCATCGTTACGTGCAGCCAAACCTGCACCAGTTGAGGTTCCCGATCAAACGGTCACAAAAGTTTCAAAGAATGCGAACAGGAAACTTGTAAGTTTCCATATTGATAATGCTGTATTCCTAAAGCTCGGACAGCTCAAGTTTGAAACGGGGACCAAGTATGATGAGCTCTATAATGAAGCAATAGTGGATCTTCTAAAGAAGTACCACAAGCTATAAAAATATATTTATAGAATTATACAAAAATATTTTTATAACTCACGGTAAACCAGGGCTATAAATAACTAAATACTGTCAATATGAAACTAATGAAGATACTGTGCTCCATTGCATTCTGCGTGGCCCTTCTGCTTGCTTTCAGTTGTGGAAAGCCGGCTCAGGATAACCATACCGGCAAAGATGATCCGACGCCTCCGGTAAATGTGAAAGAATATGTAGAATCGGCGCAGATGCCGATACTTGCGTGGTACAGCATACCCCCGGAATATGCGACTCTGGACCGTTACAAAGAGCTCAAGAATGCCGGTTTCACCATAAATTTCTCCCACATCTATTCTCTCGAAGATGCGCTCCAGTCACTTGAGCTGGCGCAACAGGCCGGGGTTAAAGTGATGTTTATGTGCGGAGACTCTTTCCGGACTGAAACAGAGCGCATAGTTAATACAGTAAAAGACCATCCCGCCCTCTACGGCTATTTCCTGCGGGACGAGCCGATGAATGCCGACCTGCCCGACCTTGGCGAGTGGGCCGCACGCGTGCGGGCCGCAGATTCCAGTCACCCCGTGTACCTCAACCTCAACCCCACATATGTGAGCGAAGAGGCCCTCGGCTCCTCCTATGAAGAGCACGTAAAGCTGTTTATAGAGACTGTTCACCCCACACTGCTCTCTTTTGACAACTATCCTGTCCTGCAGAACGGTAGCGTCCGCAACGACTGGTGGTATAATCTGGAGGTCATTTCAAAGGCTGCCAGGGAGGCCGGAATACCTTTCTGGGCTTTCGCGCTCTCAACAGCGCACTATCCGTATCCCGTCGCCACCCAGGCTTCACTGCGTCTGCAACTCTATACCGACCTTGCTTATGGCGCCCAGTGCCTGCAATATTTCACATATTGGTGTCCCACCCCCGGTACGTGGGATTTTCACGACGCACCCATTGCTGAAGATGGTACAAAAACAGCTGTTTACGACCTTGTAAAGGCGATGAACAAAGAGATTCAGACCCGCGCCGGAATATTTGTAGGGTGTAAGGTAAATATGGTATATCACACCGGTGGCGAGTTACCCTATGGCGTGACGGCTCTCTCCGATCCGCTTCCGGAGCCGCTGAAATACCTTAATACCAATGGAGGCGAAGCACTGGTATCGTTCTTGGAAAAAGGAGACTATCAGTATGTAATGATAGTTAACCGCTCTCACCTGGCAGAATTTGATTACAGCATCTCCTTTACCAAAGATGTAGCGCAGGTATATGCCGACGGCTCTATTGTCAAAATTCCCGGCCGCAGTGCAAGCAGGCACCTCGATAAAGGCGACTGCGCCATCTTCCGGCTGAAGAAATAACCGGCCGGCAAGAGTTTTCAATCAAAGTATTCGTCAAAAGTAAAATCTGCTGTCTGGAGCATCAGGGTGTCGGGAATATTCAGCGGCCGGCGGACGGGGTGGAAATCTTTGCGGGGAGGGTCGCTAACTATGACACTGACACCTGATTTCCAGTTGCGGTAGGCGCTTTTCATAAGATCATCGTCCAGCGGGAAAGGCTCGCTGATGCGCCTGTCATCAAGGGAGTGGCTGAAAAGCCACTCGTATGTTTCGGAGAGATAGAAGATTCGCGCAAGAGAACCGTGGTCACGGTCCTCCATCCATTCATAACAGAGCAGGGGCGTATCTCCAAATTTATGCATTTTGCTGACGACCTCTTTTGACTGGGATATGCTGACCTGCTTGTCTTGGGTGCCGTGAATGATCCACAGGGGGACGCGTCTGAGGCCGTCGCAACAGACCAGTGTGGTTCCGCCGCACATTCCAATCGCCGCCGCGACCTTGTCGGGATATGTCCCTGCATAATCGAGCGTGCCGTAGCCTCCGAGGCTCATCCCGTAAACATATATCCGGTTGCGGTCGCCGTTAAAGCGCGCCATTACCCACTCCAGAACGTTATCTACTTTCCTTGGCTCCCAGGCCGGGCCGGGATTCTGGGGGGCAATCACAAGTGCGGGAATGTTCCGCCCGCGCTTGATAGCATCCAGGGGGCCGTATCGCTGAACCCGGTACAGGTCTTTGCCGCAGAGGCTGCGTCCGTGCAGGAAAATGAGCACCGGCAGATCGGTGGACAGGGTGTCGTAGCCCGCCGGGACAGCGAGCCAGAAATTATAGCCGTCAGGCACGGAATCCCGGTATGCAATAAACTCCTGCGCGCGTGCAGAAACGCTCCCGATGGCAAACAACAGGAGAAGAGCTGCCAGAAAACGCCTCATTTTATGCGCAGTTTAAAGATTTATGCAAAGGTACAGTTTGTTCTCTTCGTTGCAAATAACTAGGGGTGAGGACCACGCATATGGCTTGAACCATGTATACCAGACCATTGTGGATCACAGTTGTAAACCCATAATTAAAGCATTATAAACATATCAGTAATAATCGCTGCAAACAGATGAATGTTAGCTCATTACAGTGATCTCATCACCCCAGATGTCTAATGGCCCCAGTTAGATGTAAGAAGAAAAACGGGCTGGATAACACCTTTAAAGGACTTTGGCTATGGTGTCAAACGGCAGCAGTACTATTCTGGAAAGTTGTTTTTTTGAGCAGTGATATTGCTGTTTGAGCATCTTTGCCAAGCTGATTCTTTCTTGGGCAGACAGGTCGCGGACACGGCTCTTACGGAAGGTCTTAACCATAAGTGTGTCTCGCGCTTCCCGTAATTCCACGTCGTTCATCTTTATGGAGCACCAGTCTCCCATATCTTCTTCGATTAATTTGTCGTTGTTGAGGGAGAGATGGTACATGAATGAAAGAGGGGTTTTATACAAATCTTCTACCTCTTTTCCGGCCACATAATTGCGGGGTAGGATAATGCCGTCACAAACAACCCATTGCCCGGGAAGAAGCCGACGGGTATTGAACATCTTGCGGACAGTGTCGAGGGGAAAATCACTAACCCGTTTATAGACAAGGCGCTTGTATGACATATTACTTTTAAAGTAAACATCCCCTGACCCCCACGGATAGTTATAGAACATATCCAAACGGGCTTTTGTGGGGTTCTTTAGTACATAGCAAACGAGAGTTCTGAGGTAGTCGATATCGGTTACTGGAATCACCTTGACCTCAATGTTGCTGAGAGAGGTGCTTTCTCTGTTCATCATACTGTTGTATCTGCCGGTCAGTCGCTTGAATTCAGAAATAAACGCCCGGCATGTATCCTCGCTGTCGCATCTCATCACAAAATGAAAATGGTTTCCCATCAGGACAAAGGCGAGAATTGTGACGGGAAAACCTGTGGCGCAAATTGCCACCCGATTCATTGCGGCTTTGAAATCCGCTTCGTTCCCAAAAAGCACTGCGGCGCTGTTGCCGTCAGAGCAGACGTGATAGTACCCCATGGCTTAGTTACATATACAAACATCCCCGTATGACAGCCATTAAAGTGGGGTAGCACGTGTCATACACCTCTACGAAGATGAACAAATAACTCGCCAAATCCAAACGAAAAAAGCGAGAGCGGGCCATGAATTCACAAGGGTCTGATAGAAAGGTGTTTGAGTTTTGGGCATCCGCTTTAAATGCCCGGCAGGACGGGTTAAAGCGGGTCTCTGATCGCCAACGTGCTGTCAAATAGCAGATTGCGCAAAACGGCTCCGCGCTCGCCAAAGGAGAAGTCCAGAAAACGGTGCACAAATGGCTCTTTGCTCCGGGGCAGGACCGTTACAACTCCTTCAGCGGGAGTTCGGCGCCGTCGGGGGTGACGAGGACGGCTCCGGCGTCGGCGTGGCAGAGGTGGCCGATCACGTCAAAGGTCTGGATCTCTTTGTGGAACGCCTCAAACTGGTCTATCGGCAGGGTGAAGATTATCCGGTAGTCGTCGCCGCCGTTAATGGCCGCGGTGACTGCATCGATGCCGATCTCATCTGCCAGGGCAAATGTCTCGGAGGCGATGGGGATGCGGTCCAGGTAGATTTTGGCGCCGAATCCGGTGCGGGAGCATAGGGTGTGTACCGCATCGGCCAGACCCCGCGAGTCAAACACCCCCGCAGAGGGGTAGAAGCCGCCACGGACAAACCGGTCAATTGTGCCTGCCGGAATCTCCGGGCAGAGATATTGGCTCAGCAGGTATTTGTATTTGGACAGGTCGGGCTGCCTGGCGTTGGCCTCGCCGGCTGCAAGGAAGGCCCCTTTCTCGCGTTCGAGCACGTGCTGGCCCATATAGGCCGCCCCTACGTTGCCCCCGAGGCATATCAAGTCCATGTTGGCCGGTGCCGGACGGGAAGAAGCCATCTTGCGGGTCTGGGTGCCGGTGGCGACCATACTGATTTGCAGGCCGTTGATGGATGGTGCCAATTGAAGGTGAAGCTCCTTCAGCGAGTGCTCTTTGACGGCCGCAAGCACCCCGCTCCAAAAGTCGGCGATATCTTCAAACGCAAAGTGCGACGATACCCCCAGCACCATAGAGAGCGCCTTTGGCCTGTAAAATGCGGCGTAGATATCCCCCAGCGCGTTTATCACAGCTTTGTAGCCCAGATGCTTCAGGGGATGGTAAACCAAATCGAAATCAACCCCCTGCATCATCATTTTGTGGGTGGCTATGCCCTCAGAAAGGTCAATCGGGTCGCTGTTGGTGAATCCTGAGCCCTCGAAAAGGCGTTTGATGGCCTGCTCGCGGCCGATTTCGGAGAATTCAGTGCGCTTTTTGTTCTGCTGTTCCATATTGCAAAAGTAAGGATAAAATGGCTAACTTTGCCCCTATATGGCAGAAAAAGAAGACATACTCTCCGGCCTTGCAAATGCCGAATACTCAGAGGGGTTCACAACCGACATCGAGCAGGAGTTCTTCCCTAAAGGGTTGAATGAGGATATCGTGCGCGCCATTTCGGAGCGCAAGAGGGAGCCCGCCTGGATGCTGGAGTTCCGCCTTGACGCCCTGCATCGCTGGCAGAAGATGAAAATGCCCTCCTGGGGCCATCTGACCATCCCGCCAATCGACTTTCAGGACATCATCTATTTCGCCGCCCCCAAGCCGCCCAAAAAGCGGGAGGAGGTCGATCCGGAGCTGGTGAAGACCTTTGACAAGCTGGGGATTCCGCTGCACGAGCGTGATGCCCTGAGCGGGGTGGCGGTGGATGCAGTGTTTGACTCTGTGTCGGTAAAGACCACCTTCCAGAAGACGCTGGCGGAGAAGGGTATCATTTTCTGCCCGTTCTCCGAGGCGGTGAGCAACCATCCCGATCTGGTGCGCAAGTACCTGGCCAAGGTGGTGCCGCCCTCCGACAACTATTTCGCCGCCCTCAACAGCGCGGTGTTCAGCGACGGCTCGTTCTGCTACATTCCCAAAGGGGTCCGCTGCCCGATGGAGCTGAGCAGCTACTTCCGCATCAACGCCCGCAACATAGGTCAGTTTGAAAGGACGCTGATTGTGGCCGATGAGGGGAGCTATGTGAGCTATCTGGAGGGGTGTACAGCCCCGATGCGCGACGAGAACCAGCTGCACGCGGCTATTGTAGAAATCATTGTGGAGAAGGATGCCGAGGTCAAGTACTCCACCGTGCAGAACTGGTATCCCGGTGACAAGCAGGGCAGGGGAGGCATCTTTAACTTTGTGACCAAGCGTGGCCTGTGCCGCGGAGACAACAGCCGTCTTTTCTGGACGCAGGTAGAGACGGGCAGTGCCATTACCTGGAAGTATCCAAGCACCATCCTGCGCGGCGACGGCAGCCTGTCGGAATTCTATTCCGTGGCGCTGACCAACAACTGCCAGCAGGCCGATACCGGCACCAAAATGATTCACATCGGAAAGAATACTGTAAGCCGCATCGTGAGCAAGGGCATCAGTGCCGGGCAGAGCCAGAACAGCTACCGCGGCCTGGTGAAGGTGGCCGCTGGTGCAAGCGGAGTGCGCAACCATTCACAGTGCGACTCGCTGCTTATTGGCGACAAATGCGGCGCGCACACCTTCCCTGTGATAGAGTGTGCCAATAGCGGCGCAATTCTGGAACACGAGGCGACGACCTCCAAAATCAGTGACGAACAATTGTTTTATCTGCGGCAACGCGGTATCAGTGAGGAGGATGCGGTGGCGCTGATTGTGGGCGGATATGCCTCCGACGTGCTCAAGCGTCTCCCCATGGAGTTTGCCATAGAGGCCCGCCGCTTGCTAAGTGTTAATCTTGAAGGCAGTGTAGGATGATGGATTGGATTAATTATACTTTGTTTACTCTCGGTGGTGCGCCTGTGCCGCTGATAGACTTGATATCGTCTGTACTGGGGCTGACCTGCGTTTTTCTTGCGGGTCGCAACTCCAAATACAACTTCTGGGTGGGCTACCTTTACACGGCGGCGCTGTTCCTCCTGTTCTGGAACAAAAACCTGTACGCCTCCCTGTTTTTGCAGCCCATTTCGCTGACTATAAACATCATAGGGCACTGGCGTTGGACCCATCCCAAAAAAGAAGAGGAGAGCAGCAAGGGGGATTTGAAGGTGACGCAGCTCACAACTCAGCAGCGCGTTCTGAGCGTTTTGGTGGTGCTGCTGCTGTCTGCCGCATGGGGCTGGCTTCTCAACACGGTGCTGCCCAACGATCCGCACCCGTATCTTGACACCATTGTCACGGTACTGATACTCTACGCACAGTTGCTCTCCGCCCTCAAGAAGTGGGATTGCTGGATTGTATGGCTGTTGGTCAACATTACCCAGATTATTCTGCACATCTCTGTGGGCCATGTGTTCATGCCCATCGTCTGTGGGCTCTATCTGGTCAATGGCCTGTGGTCGCTGGTTAGCTGGCGGAAACTGTATAATAAGGAAAACAAATAACGTATGTCTGATATATTACTGGAAGTCAAGAATTTGCACGCCTCGGTGGAGGACCGTGAGATACTTAGGGGGATTGACCTCAAGGTGGGTCGGGGCGAGGTGCACGCCATAATGGGGCCTAACGGCGCCGGAAAAAGCACGCTCAGCGGTGTGCTGGCGGGTAAGCCAGGCTATACCGTCACGGAGGGCGAAGCCTTGATGAACGGCGTCTCGCTGCTGGATATGTCTCCTGAAGAACGCTCCTGGGCCGGCCTCTTTCTCGGTTTCCAATATCCTGTGGAGATACCTGGCGTGAGCAATACAGCAATGCTCAAGAGCGCCGTGGCTGCGCAGCGTAAGGCCAAGGGGCTGCCGGAACTCTCCGGCGCAGAGTTCTTGAAGCTGGTGAACAGCAAGCTCCCGCTGGTGAACATGGACCGCAGTTTTCTCTCCCGGGGGGTGAACGCAGGCTTCTCCGGTGGTGAAAAGAAGCGCAACGAGGTGCTTCAGATGGCCGTCCTGGAGCCTAAACTGGCCATTCTTGACGAGACCGACAGCGGCCTGGATGTGGATGCGCTCAGGATAGTGGGCGAGGGGGTGAACAGCTTGCGCACAAAAGAGAATGCCTTCATAGTGATAACTCATTACCAGCGCCTGCTCAGTTATATTGTGCCCGATGTGATACATGTTTTATATAACGGGCGCATAATTCTCACGGGCGGCCGCGAACTGGCGCTCGAAATAGAGGCAAAGGGATACGACTGGATTATCAGGGACAATGGATAGAATCACCATAGGCACGGGTCTTACCAAGAGCGACGTGGTCCTGCTCAGGGGCGGCGACAGCCGCGCCTGGGACATCACTGTCGGCAGCGGGGCGTCATACTCGCTGGCGATTGTGGCGCTGCCGGGCGGGGATGGCGCCATCGGATGTGACATCGCCGTTCAGTTTGAAGGGGAGGGGGGTGATTGCCTGCTTAAAGGGTTGTACCTGGCGGGAGGTGCCGCAAATGTCAATATCAAGGTCAACATTGTTCACAACTATCCCAACTGCACCAGCCGCCAGCTGTTCAAAGGGATAGTGTCGGGGCAGGCGCGCACCGGCTTCTCGGGCCTTATAAAGGTGCCGGAAAAGTGCATCGGAACAGAGGCATATCAGGAAAACCACAACCTTCTGCTCAGTGATGACTGCCGCGCCCAGAGCATGCCGCAGCTGGAGATTTATGCCGATGATGTGAAGTGCAGCCACGGCGCAACCTTTGGCCGTCTGGACGGTGACGAGTTGTTTTATCTTCGCAGCCGCGGTATTCCTGAATCGGAGGCCCGCAGGCTGCAGATGGTGGCATTCGCCGGTGAAGTGCTCGAGGGGTTGCCGGAAGAAACTGTGTCGGCGGCAATTGCGGCGTTAGAAGGGTTGGTTTGACCATTCCTTCGTATTCAATATCTCCTGAGTGAAGCCTCGGCTTTCAGGGCAGTTTTGTCATAGCTGGGGATTTTCGCAAGTTATTTGTATATTCGCTGAGCAGATAGGAAAAGATATAAATTTATAGAAAAATATAAATTGTTATGAAAACAGTACGTTCTTTTATGGCGCTTGCGATGGCGCTTGCGATAGTTATAATGATGCCTGCCTGCAAGGGCGGCAGCAAAAAGGCACAGGAGACTGCCCCGGAAGAGGCATCGGCTGTCGCTGGGGTAGAGACCAAAGATTTCACCGTGAATGGGGTCACCTTCAAGATGGTGAAGGTCGAGGGCGGCACTTACACTATGGGTGCGACTCCGGAGCAGGGAACCGAGGCCCAGATGAATGAGAAGCCGGCCCACGAGGTCACCGTCGGGGATTTCTGGATTGGTCAGACAGAGGTCACCCAGGAGCTCTGGCAGGCTGTCACAGACTATAACCCCTCTTACACACGTTGGCCTCAATGCCCCGTGGACAAGGTCAGCTGGCAGGAGTGCAAGAGTTTTGTAGAGACCCTGGAGGAGCTCACGGGCCTTAAATTCCGTCTCCCTACTGAAGCAGAGTGGGAGTATGCCGCACGCGGTGGCAAATTGAGCAAGGGCTACAAATATGCCGGCAGCGACAATCTGGAAGAGGTTGCATGGTTCGTGGCCAATGCAGATGAGAAATCGCATCCGGTAGCCAGCAAGAAACCCAACGAACTGGGTCTTTACGATATGAGCGGCAACGTGTACGAGTGGTGCGAAGACAAATACCTGATGTACGATGGTTCCGAGCCCCAGTACTCCCAGAAGATGCTCAAGAGCGACAAGAAGCGCGAATTTCACATAGAGCGTGGCGGCTGCTGGAACTACGGCCCCACTATGTGCCGCACCGCCTACCGTCACGCCGGCAACTACACCCACATGTACGCTTACGACGGTCTCCGTTTAGCTCTCACCTCCGTTCCCGCAGCGGAGTAAATTCTTCGCGTTTTGTGTTATTTTTTTGGGAAGGGCGCATTTAATTAGGTAAACGGAAAAAGGTAATAATATGAAACGCATTTTGACTTTGATAGCTGCACTGGTGATATGTGCAGCGTTGGCGCCTCTGGCACAGGCTGGGGACGGACATTTCCAGGGCATGGTAAAGGGGAGCGGCCCCAGCATCGGCTGGGGGAAGCACTACACTTCAGATATATCTCTTGGCTGGCGTATCAACAGCGGTAATTATGTAGGTTTGGCCACGGGTATGCACTATGTATGGCATCCTGCTAAAACCGCAGAGGGGCCTATCACTGAGAACGGCCCGATGAACATGGTGCCGCTGTATGCAGATTACATCCACTACTTCAGGCTGGGACGCTCGCTGAGTTCATTCTTCCTGGGTATGGAGGCCGGCGGAACCTACGAGGTGAGCACCCCCAAGTGTGAAAAGGTATGGCACCACGCTTTACGGCCTTACCTGAGCCCCAAGCTGGGTTTCGATATCGGTTTCAGCCGCGACTTGGGTCTTGCTATTGGCGTGAACTTTATAGCAGTTCCCCAGGCCAGCGACAGCGAGTATATGCTTAACCCCTCGCTCGCCATCCGGTTCTAGGCGGACATCTCGGAAATGCAAAACGGCCCTTCTGTTACAGAGGGGCCGTTTTGCATATACTCTGCCATCTATTTATTCAGCCGGAAGATTGCGCAGTCGCCGGGATCGAGATGGCGGTTGGCGCTGCGGCCGGGGATATTTACGATAGAGCCGTCGGCATAAACCTGGGCGACGTCTTTGGTGAAAGAGACGGTGTAGTCGAAGCCTTGCAGATGGGAGCGGTTCACCATCATCGCATACAGATAGTCGCCGTTTTCAATGAATGATATGACGGCCTCTCCACCCTTGGTGTCCAGATTTTTGAGAGGCTCCGGGAGCGGATTGGGTAGCGTAGTGACTCCGTAGGGAATCTCGCCGCCGACGTGATATACTTTCTGCACCTTGCAGCCAACCCAGACGCCGGCGCGGGCCTGGATCTCTTTGTTCATCGCTTTCACTATGTCATAGACGGCGGTCTTGGTGCCGTCCTCTGCAATGGGGGCATCGTGGAAGTCCCAGGTGCCGGGGGTGGGGCACCAGTAAGTGAAATACTGCAGGCACTGGGCGCCGTAGGCCAGGTCGGTGTATAGCTGCAGGCGCAGCGAGGCCATGGTGGCGATGGGGTAGGGATGATGAGCTGTGGAGAGGGTGAATGCCCACATAGGCAGGCCAGCCGCAGCTGCCTCCCGCGATATTATCTCCAGGTTTGCCCACCAGCCGCCTCGAACCACGCCGCTCTCCAGCACGGGGTAGTGGTCGAAGGAGAGCATGGTGGTCTTAACCGTTTTAGTGAAGAGTTTCACATGCTCCTCATAGGTAGAGCCCAGGGTTGCCTCGTCCACATAGTTGGGGAAGAGGTTGAGGTATATCTCGTGGTTGGGGTCCAGGGTCCGGATGCGGTCGGCCCATGCAGCCAGCGCGGGGAGGTCGGCATTGGTGGGCTCGTCCCTGAGGAAGTATCCGCAGAGGGCGGGGTGGTTTTTGACCTGGTTTACGATATTTTCTGTGTCGGTGTTAAGGGCGTCGCCGCAAGTGAATATCACCTTGATGCCCGCCTGTTGCGCCAGATCCAGCGACTGCATGGCATCTTCGAGTGTGTAGATGTGGGAGAAGTTTATGGTGAAGCCCGCCTTTTTGAGCTCTTGGTAGCGTTCCAGCGTTGCATAGGCAGGGGGGATGCTGTACCACGCCAGTATCGGCATCTCGGCCTCCGGCACAAATTCGGTCTGGTTCACGGGAGGTTTCGGGTCATCATTCCCATTAGGGTTGACGGGGGTGGGCTTGTCGCCGCCGCAGGCAGCGAGCAGGGCACATATGGCAATGGCCGCAAATTTCTTAAAAAGTTTCATATCAAGAGTATTACTCCCCAAAGATACAAACTGAAAATAAAACATTAAATTTGTAAGAATGAAAAAGTGCCTGTAATGAGCTTTATTAACGATGATTTTATGCTGCAGGGGGCGGCTGCTCGCGAGCTGTACCATCGCCATGCAGAGAAGATGCCCATCATAGACTATCACTGCCACCTTTCACCTCAGGAGATAGCGGAGAATAAACAGTTTGCCGATATTACCGAGTTGTGGCTGGGGGGTGACCACTATAAGTGGCGCGCGATGCGCGCCAACGGGGTGGGCGAGGAGTATATCACCGGCAATAAACCCTCCTGGGAGAAGTTTGAGAAGTGGGCGGAGACGGTGCCCTACACCATGCGTAATCCGCTGTACCACTGGACGCATCTTGAACTCAAACGGGTGTTCGGAATCGACAAGTTGCTGAAGCCGGAGACAGCCCGCGAGATATTCGAGGAGTGCAATGCAAAACTGGCCACCGAAGAGTTCCGCGGCCAGGCGCTGATAAAGAGATTCAACGTTGAGGTGGTGTGCACCACCGACGACCCCGCCGATGACCTGCATTGGCACAAGATGATTGCTGCACACCCGTTCGGGGTGAAGGTCCTCCCCGCCTGGCGTCCCGACAAGGCGATGGCGATAGAGAACCCCAAGGCATACAAGGCCTATCTAAAGAAACTGGGCGAGACTGTCGGCAAGGATATAGATTCTTACCAGGACCTCCAGGAGGTGCTGCAGCGCCGTCACAATTATTTCGAGTCTGTCGGGTGCAAGCTTTCCGACCACGGTATGGACACATTCTATGCCGCCGACTACAAGCCGGTTGAGATAGAAATCATCTTCAAGAAGGCGTTGCTGGGCAAGGTTCCCTCGCCGCAGGAGATAGAGAAGTTCCGCAGCGCGTTCCTGTTTGACCAGGCGGTGATGGATGCCCGCTCGGGCTGGGTACAACAGTTCCACGTGGGCCCGAACCGTAACAACAACTCACGGATGTTCGCCGCCGCCGGCCCCGATACCGGCTTTGATGCCATAGATGACAAACCCGTTGCCGCTGCCGGCCATAAATTCTTTGACCGGCTGGACAGCGCGGGTGCCCTGGCCAAAACAGTGCTCTACTGCCTTAATCCCAAGGACAACGAGGTTATGACGGCCATGGCATACACCTTTAACGATGGCACTTTCCCCGGCAAGATGCAGTTCGGCAGCGCCTGGTGGTTCCTGGATCACGAGGCGGGGATGCGCCGCCAGATAGAGACCCTCTCCAGCCTGGGCCTTCTGAGCCGCTTTGTGGGAATGCTCACCGACTCCCGCAGCTTCATAAGCTACCCGCGCCACGAGTATTTCCGCCGAATCCTCTGCGATATGCTGGGGGCTGACATAGAGAGCGGCCGCCTGCCCGCCTCCGAGATGGATTTCATAGGACGTATGGCGGAGGACATCAGTTACAATAACGCCAAGAATTATTTCGCATTCTAAATGACTACGAATCAGAAACTTATGACCAACTGGCGATGGTGGATATGCGGCCTGCTGTTTGTGGCGACTACTGTCAACTACCTGGACCGCCAGGTGCTATCGCTGACATACGAGGAGTTTATTAAACCCGAGTTCCACTGGACAGATGCAGATTATGGACTGATTACCAGCTTCTTCTCCATATTTTATGCTGTGTGCTGCCTGTTTGCCGGCAAGTTTGTGGACTGGATGGGAACCAAGAAGGGATATCTTGTAGCCATCGGTGTATGGAGTGCCGGTGCCTGCCTGCATGCGCTCTGCGGCTGGGCAACCGCGTCTGTCACAGGCCTCGGCAGCGTAGCCGCTATGCGTGCGGTTGAGGTCGGCAGCAACGCCGCACTTGCAGTCTCCACCACATCGGTATTCCTGTTTCTGTTGTGCCGCGGTATCCTTGCCCTGGGCGAGGCGGGCAATTTCCCCGCCGCCATCAAGGTCACGGCGGAGTATTTCCCCAAGAAGGTCCGTGCCTTCGCCACCTCCATATTCAACGCCGGTGCCTCTGTCGGCGCCCTTGCCGCCCCGCTGCTGATACCGCCATTGGCTGTGAAGCTGGGGTGGGAGATGGCCTTCATCATCATCGGCGCCCTGGGCTTTGTCTGGATGTTCTTCTGGGTATTCATGTACGACAAACCGGAGAAGAGCAGGCGGGTCAATGCGGCCGAGCTGGAATATATACGTCAGGATGACGTTCCTGAAGGCAGGCCGCAATCGGCCAGGACGGAGAAAGGTGCGGAGCAGGCCGTTGCCGATGACGTGCCGGACAACCGGTTTGCGATGCTGCCTCACTCGTGGGTGTTCATCGTGGTGGGTATGTGCGCCCTTTTGGGGTCGTTCTTGGTCAAGTCCCTGCTTTGGAGCACCGTAGTGCTGCTGGTTGCTATTCTGATTTTGAATATACCGTTTGTACGTTGTTATAAATACCGTCAGACCTGGTCGTTCTTCTTTGGCAAGTTCTTCACCGACGGCGTGTGGTGGTTCTTCCTGTTCTGGGCGCCGAGCTATTTCAGCAATCAGTTCCATGCTCCCGCCACAAGCGGTCTGGGGCAGGCGCTGATCTTCACTCTGTACCTCATAGTGACCGTAGTTTCCATAGGCGGGGGGTATCTGCCCAAGATATTTGTTGAGAAGAGAGGTATGAATCCTTATGCCGGCCGGATGCTGGCGATGCTCATCTTCGCTTTCTTCCCGCTGGCGGCACTATTCGCGCAGCCGTTGGGCGTGCATTTCAACTCGCCGTGGTGGCCCGCGGTACTGATTGGCCTGGCTGCTGCCGGCCATCAGGCCTGGAGCGCAAACCTCTTCTCTACTGTGGGTGACATGTTCCCCAAACAGGCCATCGCCACCATCACCGGCATTGGCGCCATGGCTGGCGGCATAGGGTCGATGTTTGTGCAGAGGATTGCCGGCAATCTCTTCACCTATGCAGAGAATGCGGGCGAGGCGTTCAGTTTCCTATGGTTTACCGGCAAGCCTGCGGGCTATTTTGTAATGTTCTGCTTCTGTGGCATAGCCTACCTGCTGGCCTGGATGCTTATGAAATCACTTGTTCCCAGGTATAAACCTATAGGAGGTTAGTTTGTTAATTATGAATAAAAAATCCGGCTCCAGTTCTTTTGCCCGTCGCATAACCAGGCGCGTCATCTTCACTGTGTTTATAACGATGACGGCTGTCGCCGCATTGATCTCTTTCATCCTGATCAAAAGGATCAGTAACCAGGTGAATGCCCACCATCGGGACGTAATGGAGATTACAAATGAGGAGATGGACATCTGGCTCTCTGTGGTGGAGGTTTCTGCCTTGAACATAGAGGATGAGGTCAAGTATAACCTGGCAAGTCCCGATAGAGTCCTTTTTGCACTGTCCGACGAGATGAGGCTGAGTCCGTATATCCTGGGTGCCGGGGTAGGATTCGAGCCGTATTATTTCCCCGAAAAGGGCAAGTGGTTTGAGCCGTACGCCACGCGGGACAGCACGGGAAAGATATTCACTAAAGAGATAGGGGGCCCGGCGCACGACTATTTCAACCTGGAGTGGTATAGCGTCCCTATGGGTATTAAAGAGGGTTACTGGACCAATCCGTACAAGGACGAGGCAGGTGCCGGTACAATGATCTGTACCTATGCATTGCCGCTGCGGGACCTCAAGAAGAATGTCATAGGGGTGCTGGGCCTTGACCTGGACCTCGACTGGCTCAAGAAGCAGCTTGAAGAGGACGACCGCCTGGAGAATTCCCGCGGGGTCTCCAAACGCAGGCCTGGTGACCCCAGATTTACCATCTTCAGCTTTATCCTGGGCAACAACGGGGAGTATATCGTTCACCCCGACGAGTCCAGGATCCTGACCAGGACCTACTTCGATTTTGCCCCGAAGGACAATGACGACAAGGAAGATTATCTCCGTGCCGGTAATGATATGATGGCGGGCAAGACGGGCGTGGCACGGCTTAAGATAAACGACCGCAGGTCGTTTGTATTCTACGGTCCCCTGCAGAGCACCGGATGGTCGATGGGCATAGTTGTCCCGGAAATCACCATATTGCTCCCCGGGGTAATGATGGGGCTGGTGATACTGGCGATGATTGCAATAGGCATACTCATAACTGCCGCAGTCTGCCAGGTCAACGTCCGCAGGGCGGCCCGGCCGCTGGTCCAGCTCGCAGAATCCGCTGGAGAGGTTGCCAAGGGTAACTTTGATACGCGCCTGCCGGACATTCCATACCATGATGAGATCCGTAACCTCAGGGACTCTTTTGAGAACATGCAGCACTCCCTGGCCGGCTATATCGACCAGGTGATGTCCGCCACCGCGCAACGTGCAGCCATCGAGAGGGAGCTGGGAGTTGCCCGTAACATACAGATGGCGCTGCTCCCCAAGACATTCCCTCCGTTCCCGGAGAGGACTGACATAGACATTTATGCTAGCCTGACCCCTGCCAAGGCTGTCGGCGGCGACCTGTACGACTTCTTCATCAAAGACGAGAAGCTGCTCTTCTGCATTGGTGATGTCTCCGGAAAAGGGGTGCCGGCATCGATGGTAATGGCGGGCATAAGCACCCAGCTACGCTCAATAGCGCACCATCATAGTGAGCCCGATGTCATAGTTTCGGCCCTGAACGAAGGCTTCTCCCTTCGCAACGAATCGATGATGTTCAGTACTCTGTTTGTCGGAATGCTGGACCTTGCTACGGGAGAACTTGTGTATTGCAATGCCGGCCATAACCCGCCGCTGCTGTTGTGCGACGGGACAAAAGAACTTGAGGTCCATCCCAATCTTCCCATAGGCATAGATGCAGAGTGGACTTTTGACCTGCAGCGTACGCATCTTGTGCCGGGCACGACCATCCTGCTGTATACAGACGGGCTCACTGAGGCCGAGAACTCCAGCCAGGAACTCTTTGGTGAGGAGCGTTTGCTGGAGGTCACCGCAGGCCTCGGTTCCAAGGGGGCAGAAGAAGTGGTATCTACTATCACCGGGGCTGTCCATAAGTTCGTGGCCGGGGCAGAACAGAGCGACGACCTTACAATAATGGCGATCAAGTGGCAAAACAGTGCTTCTAACTCATAAAATGAATTAACTTTGCCGCAGGTTTATATAAACGATCTCAATAGATGAAAAACTTTGTAGAAGAACTCAAGTGGAGAGGAATGATCCAGGACATTATGCCCGGGACGGAAGAAAAATTGATGGAAGGGCCCCAGTCGGCGTATGTGGGCATCGACCCCACTGCAGACAGTCTGCATATCGGCCATCTGGTGAGCGTGATGATATTGAAGCATTTCCAGAATTGCGGCCACAAGCCGTTCGCGCTGGTGGGCGGTGCCACAGGCATGATTGGTGACCCGTCAATGAAGAGCGCGGAGCGAAACCTGCTGGACGAAGCTACCCTGCAGCACAACGTGACATGTCTCAAGGCACAGCTGGCCCGCTTTCTGGATTTTGACAGCGACGCCCCCAACAAGGCAGAGCTGGTGAATAACTACGACTGGATGAAGGACTATAGCTTCATCAATTTTA